>WBXG01000105.1 GCA_008932965.1 Verrucomicrobiota bacterium | reverse complement strand
GCATGGTTTGATAGTAGTTCGCCTGCATTAATTATGGTTGGTGAAGCACTCGCTTCTCGTAACCCTGATAGCAGTCAACTTTGGGAAGAGCTAAGCTCTCCAATTGAAACACCAATAATCTCAAAGACTAAAGTAGCTTAATTAGCCTATCACTCAGGCTGCAAGAGCTAAAGGGCTCATAGCAATAGGCGCAGTTCCGGGATTCTGTTTGAACTTCTGTTCAACCTCCCAAATATCAACCGCTTCTTGCATATGTAACCAGCTCTGAGGCGTGCCACCGATGACGCGTGCAATACGCACTGCCATTTCAGCACTAACACCCCTCTTCTCATGCAGGATTTCAGATACAGTTAGGCGGCTCACTCCTAAATGGCTGGCAAACACTGCTTGGGTAACACCTAATGCTGGCAGTACATCCTCTCGCAAAATTGCTCCAGGATGAGTTGGCTTGCGATTAGGATTTCTCAAACTCTTAACCGTTTTCTTCATTAGTGATAATCCTCCAAATCTACATCGATAGCGTTCTCACCATCAAACTTAAAAGTAAGCCGCAAATTGCCAGATACCAAAACAGCATAAGTCTTTTTTCTTTTACCCTGCAGCTGATGGAACTTATAACCAGCAAGGTTCATATCCTCAGGTTCACCGGCCGAATCTAACCTGTCCAATAATCGAACAATACGAGCAGCATATTGAGCCGGTATAGCCTTGTAACTCCCTTTTCTGAAAAAGAGCTCTAAACCTCGATGGTTAAAAGATTGGATCATCAATATTCCTGATACACAATCTTACATTGTAATGCATAAGATTACATTGTAATTTATAACATTACATAGTGCAAGGACTTAAGCAAGCGATATTGACGCTAAACTCCTTAAATACTTTTTGTACTGAAATCGATAATCGCCTGCAAGACAGCGAGATCCTCGCCAACAGCAGGCGTAGTGCCTAAAGAAATCTTAGGGAATTTTTTCTGGCAATCTTCCAGTAGTACTGGAAAGTCATTTCTAAGATGGCCACCTTGGCCAAAAAATACAGGCACTACAGTAATTTGTGTTGCGCCTTGAGCACTTAAAGAACTGACTGCCTCTTCTAAACTAGGCTGCATCATTTCTAAGAAAGCTAGCTCTACTGGAGTATTGCTATGCTGCTCACGCCAGAGACTAGCTAATCGATCAAATGGCTCGCGCCAACGACCATCACGTGCACCATGGCCAAATAAGATTAATGCCTTCATTTTGATTAAATTTCCTTTAATACATCCATTAATTGGATAATCTAAGACATCTTAATAGCATTCACTCCTTAACGCAGGAATAGGTATGGCAACTCTACTTCACGAACTCTCAGGCCAAACCTGGTTTATCGCTTTTATGGCGATCGCACTATTTGGTGGCGTTCTTTCAGCAGTTCACCACGCTGAGGTGATTGCCCATAAAACTGGTGAGCCATTTGGCACTCTAGTGCTGGCAATCTGTATCACGATCATTGAGGTCTCGCTAATTATCTCGATGATGCTCAGCGGTCATGAAGGATCTGAATTTATTGCCCGCGATGCTGTCTTTGCGACTGTCATGATTGTGATGAACGGTGTGATTGGATTATGTATCTTTATTGGTGGACTCAAACATTATGAAATGAGTTTTCGCAATGAAGGCACTAATTCAGCCTTAGCAGTGCTTACGGCGCTTGCGACTTTTATTCTCGTGATGCCCATAGTTACCGTTAGCAGTCCCGGTCCTGACTTCACCAAGAGTCAATTGGCCTTTGCGGGCATTGCCTCATTTGCACTATATCTGGCTTTTTTATTCTTTCAGACCATCAGTCATCGGGATTACTATCTTCCCAAAGCAGAAGATCAAAAAGCCGACATCAACTTTCATGCGCAAAAGCCCAGCAATCTCAGGACTGGTATCAGCGTAGTACTGCTGATTATTTCCTTAATCATTGTTGTTGGATTTGCCGAATTACTGAGCCCAGCAATCGAAGCTGGTGTCAAAGCTGCTGGCGCTCCTAAAACGATTGTGGGT
>WBXG01000104.1 GCA_008932965.1 Verrucomicrobiota bacterium | reverse complement strand
TTAACCCGGATATTTCACACTAAATCTATTACGGCTTGTGGAAAGCTCATCATTACTGCGTTGGTCTCGAATTGTGATTTGGACAGTATGAAACATACAGCCCGGCATCCCAATCCTTCGCCCTCCTTGTACTAATAAGCTTTGCACGGCGCCTCATGACGATTGAGTATGAAATATCCGGGTTAAGGGGGCAGCCCTGAAAGGGCGAGACGAGCGGGAGCGAGCGAGTCAACGAAGGTGATAGATTGCGACGACGGCTGTATGTCTCATACTGCCCGAGGAGCAATTCGAAGCTGACGCAGTATCCATCAGGTGTTCGCAAGCCGCAGCAGAATAGATATGAAATATGCGGGTTAGAGCTAGCCTAGATATTTCATGCCGATCACCTACGGAAGTCGGAAAGCAAGGGGTGATGCTGTGTTAGGCTCCTATCAGCCTTCGCAGCTTCCCCCTCACGATCAGTATGAAATATCCGGGTTCATGGAAAAGCGTTTTCTCCTAGTGCTACAATTCTTAAGAATTCATTTTTTGTGATTGGCATTACACTGAGACGAGATTGCTTTAGTAGAGCTATTCCATGAAGGGCGGGATCTAGTTTGATTTCTTGAAGCAATACCGGACGCTTGAGAGCATGCGTTGGCTTAAGTGTTACGCAGCTCCAGTCACCTTCCTTGGCTGTTGGATCGGGATAAGCTGTTGTAATCACTTCGGCAAGTCCGACCACCCTTGGCTTGAGCACGCTATGATAAAAAAGAACCTGGTCCCCCTTTTGCATTAAACGAAGGTTATTGCGTGCTTGAAAATTACGCACTCCAGTCCATTCTGTTTGCCCCTCCTGCACAAAGGTTTCCCAGCTGTAGGCGCTTGGTTCTTGTTTGACAAGCCAGTAGCTTGGAAAAGAATGCTTTTTCATTTTTTTTGGTACATTAAAGAAGATTCTTGATAAGATCTCGCGATCGACATGTTAACACCAGGATTTTTTATCACCTTTGAGGGATCTGAGGGATGTGGTAAATCGACTCAAATCGCTTATCTCGAAAAATATTTACGTAAAAAAAACCCTAACCATGAAATTGTTCTCCTACGTGAGCCTGGAGGAACAGCACTCGGAGAAAAAATTCGTTATCTTTTAAAACATGAGGGGGAGGAGGTCTCAATTGCAGCAGAGGCAGAATTACTTCTTTTTGCGGCAAGTCGTGCACAACTCGTGCGGGAGGTGATACAGCCTGCATTGAAGCGGGGAGCTATTCTTCTCTGTGATCGCTTTCTCGATTCCACAACCGCCTACCAAGGGGCAGCTCGAGCCTTGAATAGCGATCATGTGGCTATGATTAACCAGATTGCAACGGGAGGTTTGATTCCTGATATCACTCTTTTACTTGATCAAGAGATCTCACTTGGTCGCGCTCGTATGAGCGAACGAAATAAAAAAATGGAAACACCAGATCGTATGGAACAGGAGCCAGAGGCCTTTTATGAAGCGGTACGAAAGGAGTATTTGAATCTAGCAGCTGCTGAACCAGATCGATGGATTGTCATTGATGCTTCACAACATCCTGAGCAAGTTGCTGAGCAAATCCTCAACGAGCTCAACAAAAAATGCTCTGTTAACAATAGGTTGGTTTCGACCTTAAGCAGCTAGCCCGAATATTTTGATTCTTTCACGTTCTTATGGCCTTTTCTAAACAAGAAGCTTTTCTACTACTGAAAAAAGCAATGGAAGAGAATCGTCTCGGTCATGCCTATCTTCTTTGTGGGACATCTCAAAAGGAGGTAGGACTCCTTAGTGAAGAGATTGCTTCGAGAATTTTGGGGTGTAGTCTATTGCACCTCTCAGAACATCCCGATTTTCATTTAGTAGAACCAGAGTCTAAAGCACGCAAGATTCTCACAGAGCAAATGCGCCATCTTGAGGAAAAACTTCATCTCAAGCCTCAAGCAAGCTCCTATAAAGTTGCTGTAATTCATGATGCCGACCGAATGGTTCCCGCAGCAGCAAATGCTTTTTTAAAAACACTCGAAGAACCTCCCGATAAAACGGTTTTATTATTAGTAACTCTTTTGCCAGAGGCGATCCTGGCAACGATTCGATCCCGCTCTCTTGTTATCTCTCTGCACGAAAAAGATCTTTTTTTAGAGTCTGAGATCGAAAAAAAAATAGAAATAATCATGCATGAGTTTTTTAAAGAGGATGCTCCTAAAGATGCTACAGCTGCTTTTCAATGTGTACGGGCTTTTCAAGAATTACTCTCTACTGCCAGAAAAGAAGCTTTAGAAGAG
>WBXG01000103.1 GCA_008932965.1 Verrucomicrobiota bacterium | reverse complement strand
GGCTGTATGTCTCATACTGCCCAAATCACAATTCGAGACCAACGCAGTAATGAGGAGCTTTCCACAAGCCGTAATAGATTTAGTGTGAAATATCCGGGTTAGGCAGTCCCCTGAAAGGGCGAGACGAGCGGGAGCGAGCGAGTCAACGAAGATGATGGATTGCGACGACGGCTGTATGTTTCATACTGCCCGAGGAGCAATTCGAGACTGACGCAGTATCCATCAAGTGTTCGTAAGCCGCAGCAGAATCGGTATGAAATATGCAGGCTTGATCAACAATACATCCCCCCTTGCTTCCCGGCTTCCGTAGGTGATCAGTATGAAATATTCGAGCAAGATTTTTACATCTTAAAACCATCACTTTTTTACGTGATGATACTAGTTATGGAGCTAAAGGGAGCAAAGTCCCCTCAGAGCCGCATTCCATCAGTGTTACTCGACAACAATGTGCACCGTAGTCTAATCGCACAAGCAAAGAGTCAACTCTCTTTTAGGACTCTTCAATCACTTGCTATCAGCTGCAGCATCCTCATCACGATCGAGTCCCACAATAGCTGATTTATCAACCTCGATTTTAACAGTATCGGCTATTTTAATGAGGAAAGTACGATCCTTCACATTGGTAATCATTCCATGAATTCCGCTGCTTGTCACAATCTTGTCTCCGGTCTTTAATGCAGTGATCAAGGCTACATGGGCTTTACGCTGCTTCTGCTGGGGACGAATGAGAAGAAAGTAAAAGATAATTCCAATAAAGATCAATGGAGCATATTGTGCCCATGCCGGAGGGGTTCCTGCTGGAGCTGCTTGTGCTAGGGCTAATGACACTAGTAGTTGCATAAATAATGGCTTAAAAAATATTGAAATTCCCGATAAATAGAAAACAGGAAGAAAGCTTTCTCTTAACGAGAGTAAAGCTCTACCACAAGTTGCTCATTCACGAGCGGATTAATCTCTTCACGTGTCGGGATACTCATGACTTTTCCAGTCATGTTTTCTTTATCTACTAAGAGCCAGGCAGGTGGCTCTACGATTTGAGTTTGGTCTAGTCCACGTTGAACAAGCTGGCGTGAATTTGCTTTTATCCTGATGCTTACCGTATCACCCACTTTAAGTGTTGCTGATGAAATATCTGTTTTTCGATCATTGAGTAGTACATGCCCGTGAGATACAAGCTGACGTGCACCAGCGCGGGTTTTTGAAAAACCCATACGATAGACAACATTATCCAAACGTGTTTCTAACAGTTGTAAAAGGATCAGACCTGTTACCCCTCGGCGTCGGGAAGCTGTTTCAAAATAACGACGAAATTGTCTTTCTAAAATTCCATATTGAAAACGCAGCTTCTGTTTTTCTGCTAAGGCAGTAGCGTATTCAGAAATCTTACGACGGGCACCCTTGGGGCCGTGCATACCTGGAGGGTAGCTTTTATTTTCAAAGGCACGAGGAGATCCTCCGAGGAGAACGCCATAGCGTCGACTTATTTTAGTTTTAGGTCCTGTGTAACGAGCCATGATATCAAAAAATGAGGTTAAATATGAGAATAAATTTTAAACACGACGTTGTTTTGGCGGTCTGCAACCATTGTGCGGTACTGGGGTGACATCTTGAATAAGAGAAATTTCAAGGCCGATCGCCTGCATAGCACGCACAGCCGATTCACGTCCTGCTCCGGGTCCCTTAACACGCACAGATACTTCCTTGAGACCATGGCCCATTGCTTGACGACAGGCATCCTGGGCGACAACTTGAGCAGCATACGCAGTACTCTTACGAGACCCTTTGAAATTCATTTTTCCAGCACTCGACCAACCGATTACTGCTCCCCGGAGGTCAGTAATTGAAACGATTGTATTGTTGAAAGTAGCCTGGACATGGGCAAGCCCTTGGATAATGTTTTTACTCCCTTTGGCTTTAACAATTTTAGGAGGTTCAATAGGATCATCGAGATTGAAGCTTACAGGCGCTGCAGGAAGAGCTGCCTCTTCACTCTTTTTGGATTTGGAGCCCTTAGTTGCCTTAGTTGCCTTCACTGCTTTTTCAGTTTTGGCAACTATTTCAGTGACGTTATCTTTGGGCAATACGTCACCTACACTTGTACTAGATTCGGTGTCGGGGGCTTCGCTATTACTGAGAATCTTAGGAATGTTCGATTCTGGAGCTTGATGATTCTGTTTGGGTGACATTTCTTCTAACATGGAAAATAAAAACTAGGAGCGAAAATTAATCTTTAGCACGAACAATACCGACAGTCTTACGAGGACCCTTGCGCGTGCGAGCATTGGTTTGAGTGCGTTGTCCACGGACAGGTAATCCACGACGATGGCGAATTCCGCGATAACAATTAATGGCTTGAAGACGTTTTAAGTTCCCTTGAATTTCTCGCCGAAGATCTCCCTCAATCATTATTTTCTCATCCGTGATGGCATGAATGATAGAACCAATTTGTTCGGGTGTGAGTGTTTTAGCACGCTGATTAAGGTCAATGTGAGCACGATCTAAAACCTTCTTAGCTGTTTTAGGACCAATACCATAAATATAAGTAAGCGACGCTTCGATGCGTTTGTCGCCTGGAATTTCAATACCGAGAAGT
>WBXG01000102.1 GCA_008932965.1 Verrucomicrobiota bacterium | reverse complement strand
TTTCATACTGATCGTGACGAGGAGGCCGCGAAGGCTGATGGGGTAAGGCAGGCGAGCATTTTGATGCAGGGCTGTATGTGTACATACTGCCCAAATCAAAATGTGAGTCTAACGCAGCATCCACCCTTGCTTCCCGTCCTCCGCAGTAGATTAGTGTGAAATATCCGGGTTAATCACGATCATTATGAAATATCCGGTCTGCCCTCTGAAAACTTGCTCTCTCCAAGACAAGTGGTTAGTGTTCTGGGTCACAAAAAAAAATATCATGAGTTCTCTATCGGTTTTACAAAAGCCTTCACCTAGTAGTCAATTTGACTCTTCACTGGCTAGTGCTTTGGCCACATTCGAGCAATTAAAAGTGCTGCAACCAAAGATAGTACAAGCAGCCGCTCTTCTCGAAAATACGCTGCTTGCTGGCCAGAAGCTCATGATTTGCGGCAATGGGGGAAGTGCTAGTGATAGCGCTCATATCGCTACAGAGTTTACATGTCGCTTTTGTGAAGATAGAAGACCCTACCCTGCCATGGCCTTCACGGTGGATGGGGGACTCATGACTGCTATAGGAAACGATTATCATTTTGAAACGGTGTTTCAAAGACAGGTGGCTGCTTTCGGAAAAAAAGGAGATCTCTTGATCGTCCTGAGTACGAGTGGTAATTCACGCAATCTTCTTCTAGCACTCGAAGAAGCCAAGGAGCGAGATATTCCAACAATCGCTTTCCTTGGGAAAACAGGAGGTTTTACTACCGGTGTGGCAGATCTAGAAATCCTTGTTCCAGGAACAGGAACAGCTCGTATTCAAGAGGCTCAAAAATTTCTTCTTCATGTCCTTTGCGAGATCGTGGAAGAGCGTTTGCCAAAATAGTCGGGGTGCTACTCTTCAAGTAATCCGAGTTCCTGCAGTAATGTGACATCTTCATTAGTATCTGGATTTTCAGCTGTAAGAAGTTTTTCGCCATAATGAATCGAATTTGCTCCTGCAAAAAAACAGAGGGCCTGTCCCTCACGACTCAACTGATCACGACCTGCGGAGAGACGCACGCGCGCATGAGGCAAAACAATACGGGCTGTTGCCACAAGTCTTACAAATTCAAAAATATCGACAGGGGGCTGATCAGCTAAAGGAGTTCCTGGCATCGGAACGAGACAATTGAGGGGAACACTTTCAGGAGCTGGATCAAGATTGCATAACACTTCCAGCATACGAAGACGGTCTGTAATGCTTTCCCCCATCCCAATAATTCCACCACAGCAGACTGACATGCCAGCACGTTGCACAGCAGCAATAGTATCAAGACGATCTTGAAACGTCCGGGTTGAAATAATGTTGGGGTAATATTCCGGGGAGGTATCAATATTGTGGTTGTAGGCGGTAACACCGGCTTCTTTGAGTTGACATGCCTCTTCATCACCAAGGAGACCTAAGGTTACACATACCTCCATTCCTAATTTACTGACTTCCCGAACAGTCTTAAGGACTTCATTAAATTTCGCATCCCCACTTTTGACCCCACGCCATGCCGTCCCCATACAAAAGCGAGCAGCTCCATTTTCTTTGGCCTGACGGGCACGGGGGAGCACATCTTCACATTTCATGAGCGGTTCTATTTCTAACTCTGATTTGTATCGAGCGCTTTGAGCACAGTAGGAACAATCTTCACTACATCCCCCCGTTTTAATGCTTAGAAGCGTACAGAGCTGCACATCATTATTTTTCCAATGCGTTCGATGCACTTCATTAGAACGTCGGATAAGGTCAAAAAATGGTGTTTCGTAGATGGTTTGAAGGTCAGCGAGGGAAGAAGACATGAAAAATAATAAGTGAAGGGTTTTTAGAAAAGAGTTGTGATTCTATCAGTAGAGTTTTAGAAAAACAGCTCAAAAAGAGGCCCCTGATCTAGGATTCCCATTCCAATCCATGATCGGACCATTGCAGCATGTTCGTTTAGCTTCAGGCTTCGTTGTTAGAGCTTATAGTTTATTAAAAAAGGGCAGGTTTATCTTTCTGCAAGGGCCTTCGAGAGCCAGCATATATCGGATGCGAGGAGAGTAATACGCTCCTGAAGTTCAGAATCAATGATCCGGTCCTCTTCAAATTGGTCGGTAATGGCATAGACATGGCGTGGGAGCACATGGCAATGAAAATCGAGCATTAGACTTCCAGCAAGAGGAATTAAAGACATGTAGCTTCCTTTGCCACCTGCCGAACAGAGCATTCCAACAGGCTTTCCGCTCCATGAGGGACCGGTGTTTTCAATGAAGCTTTTAGTAATGGCATTTGCTCCATAGTTGTAAATGGGCATAGAAAGAAGAATCCCCTCTGCTGATTTTACAAGTGCTCTGGCTTTTAAGACCTCTGCATTTGCGTGCGTGGAATGACCATCACACAGGGGGAGTGGCATGGTGCGCAGATCTAAGAAATGCGTTGTGTTTCCCAACGCAACAACAGCCTTATCAACTGCATGGGCTAGAAGACGGGAACGGCTTTCCGGATGATGACTACAAGAGATGATGAGGATCATGTAAAAATGTGAAAGGTAGAGAATAAAAGGTAATGGGTAAAGGGGAAAGAGTAATGGGTAATGGGTAATGGGTAATGGGTAATGGGTAATGGGTAATGGGTAGTGGGTAGTGGGTAGTGGGTAGTGGGTAGTGGGTAGTGGGTAGTGGGTAGTGGGTAGTGGGTAGTGGGTAGTGGGTAGTGGGTAGTGG
>WBXG01000101.1 GCA_008932965.1 Verrucomicrobiota bacterium | reverse complement strand
GGGTAAGGCAGGCGAGTATTTTGATGCAGGGCTGTATGTGTACATACTGCCCAAATCAAAATGGGAGTCTAACGCAGCATCCATCTGACTTCCCGGCTTCCGTAGTAGATCGGTAGGAAATATACGGGCTAGCCCGCCTATTTTATATTGAAGTATCATGAGGCAACAGGACGGGACGAGGCTTATCTATATTTTCTAAGATGTGAAGGAACTCAACATTTCCTCAAAATCAGGATAGGAGGTCTTGATGCATGAAGTATTCTCAATCATTGTCTCTCCATAGGCAAATAAACCTGCAATAGCACATGCCATGGCGATTCGATGATCTCCATAACTTGGTAGAGTGGCCCCGTTGAGAGGAGCTCCTCCTTGAATCTCTAAACCATCGTCACGTTCGGCAACAGTAGCCCCCATCGCTCGAAGGTTAGTCACCATGGCGCTAATGCGATCGGTTTCTTTAACACGTAGTTCTTGGGCATCTTTGATAATGGTGGTTCCATGAGCTAAGGCCCCAGCTACGGCAAGGATGGGAAGCTCATCAATCACATTGGCGATTTCTTCTCCTTGAATAATGGTCCCTTGTAATGTTGTTCCAATAACCGTAATGGTGCCTAAGGGTTCTGCTTGAGTGGTTGGATGTGGTTGGATGGAGATATCTGCTCCCATCCGTTTCAGGACCTCCACAATTCCCGTGCGCGTTGGATTGACTCCGACATTATCAAAGCAGACGTGGGATCCTCGCCTGGCCGCTGCCGCTACCATCCAGAAAGCAGCACTGGAAATATCTCCAGGAACTTGGAAAGAGCAGGCTCGGAGTTTCTGGGGGCCAGTTACAGAGAGGATATGTCTCTCTTCTTGATCCAGTAGGGAAAAACAGCTTCCTTGAAAGGAAGTCAACATTCGTTCCGTATGATCACGGCAGGCAGTTGGTTCCATTATTGTTGTTGTGCCTGGAATAAAAAGAGAAGCGAGTATGATAGCGCTTTTTACTTGAGCGCTCGACATCGGAAGTTTGTAGTCGATCGGGTGGAGCCTTCCTCCTTGGATGGTCAATGGAGGATTTGCCTTGATTCCTGTAGCGTGAAGCATTGCTCCCATGGCGCTTAAAGGCTCCATAACGCGCCTCATAGGGCGATTAGAAAGAGAGTCATCACCGATTAATGTTGTCGAGAATGGCTGTGCTGCTAGCAATCCTGCAAGCAGCCGCATGGTCGTTCCTGAATTTTTACAATCAAGAGTTCCGCTTGGTTCTGAAAAAAAACCTCCCCTGCCAAGGATCACAAAAACACCATGTTCAGGATGTTCAATGGTGATTCCTAGTTTTTGTAAAACGGCAATCGTTGCTAAACAATCTTCACTTTCAAGAAAACCTGAAATCGTAGAGGTGCCTTCGGCAATAGCAGCTAGGATGGCAGCCCGGTGCGAAATGCTTTTGTCTCCTGGAAGCCTCAGTTGCGCATGAAATGGAGCGCTGGTGTGATGGAGATGAAGGTGATTCAAAGGAAAATAGGACTATAGCACTAAGGAACTAAGAAAACTTTTCCTGAGTAGGGATCCTTGACCTCTGTGCCCGGGGGAAAGCCTCGCACGTCAACATAACCAGCATTAGGAGAATGAGGACTTGTAACGAAGCCAGTTTTTCCTGGGACAGGAACTCCGTAAGGAAGATCGTGAGTTACCACATTGGTGTTCTGTGAAGAAGAGGAGGGAAAAGGATTGGTTGTGGAGCTTGATGCAATTGTGTTAGTGGGAGTGGTATCGGCATTGATAGAATTAGTAATGATTTGTTCCGTGCCAACAAATGCATCATCTGAATTGGTACTGCCATAGCCGAATTTGCTAGGTGCTTGGGTAGGGGGAGTTGAGGCTGTTTTATGTTCAGCGCAACCGCTCGCAATAACCATCATAACGGTAAGAGAAGCTAGGACCAAAAAAAGAGATGATTGAGAAAAAAAATGAAAGAGAGAAATTTTTAGTAGAGCAATGGTTCTCATGGTTGTGGAATTTTAAGAATTTGAAAATGTATGGGAATTCTAAATGATCACGAGGAGCAAGTCAACGTCCTCACGTAGCCTCTATATTTCTCACTAAATTTATTACGGCTTGTGGAAAGCTCATCATTACTGCGTTGGTCTCGAATTGTTATTGAAGGGACGATAGGGACACCTACAGCCTGGTATCACAAAATAAAAAAGTGTTTTTAAAAAAAGAACGAAACGTTTTGTGTCAATAGAAAACAGTGCACCTATAAAAAAAGAAAAAAGAATTCAGTTGCTAAAGTTCTTCAACCCTATCATAGGTGCATATGCCATTCTTGCTCGAAGGTGAAATTCTTAGTCTTTTTTAAGTCCAGTAGAGGTACTAAATTGGCCGAAAAAACTGATCCGGTTCTTGCAGGAATGACATTCGAAGTTCGATGATAGCGTCTAAGGCAATGCAGGTTCTCCCTGATACGGGTGGACTGCTCCACGTCTCCTCAAGTGAGGAGCTGGTGCATTCCGAGAAGCAGCCATCAACGTAACAGGAACCAACCCAACTAACATTAGTATGAAATTATATGTAGGCAATTTAGCCTTTTCCGTAACAGACGCAGATCTCCGAGAGGTTTTTGCACCCTTTGGCACCGTCACTGATTCTTTTGTCCTCATGGATAAAACGACCCGTCGCTCTCGTGGCTTCGGATTTGTGACGATGGGTAATCAGGCAGAAGGCGAAGCAGCAATTGCTGGACTTAATGGCCAGGAAGTCAATGGCCGTCGTTTGACCATCAATGAAGCACGCCCTATGGAAGAGCGTGCACCTCGTGGTGATGGTGGCGGCTATGGTGGTGGTTATGGTG
>WBXG01000100.1 GCA_008932965.1 Verrucomicrobiota bacterium | reverse complement strand
CTTTCAATGGTCTCCTCTGTTTCCCTTCGGCTGCTTGTCACATCTCTCAATATAAGAACTCGTCCTACCAGAGAGCATGGTTGTGATTCTGTTTCATCGCTGAGAAGGGGGGCGACATAAAAATTTAAAAACCGTTGCTCCGGATAAAAAATCTCCATATCACGACTGATGACATCTGTTTTATTGGTAATAAAATCCAACTGAAGTCCAGGAACGACTGTGGAAAGAAGTCGTCCAATATTCTCCGGGCCCTGAAGAGCAAAAAATTCACAGGCCATTCGATTTAAATAAATGATATGTCCTTCAGGGTTAGTGACGATGACTCCTTCGAGTAAGGAGTTAAACACAGTTTCTAAAAACCCTTTTTCATGGGCCAAATCTTGGAGATATTGTCCCACTTCATTGGGTTGGACCAATTGAATTCGTTTAATGAGTTTGTCGAGAAAACCTCGTTTCATGAGATGAGAAGTAAGAAAAAGCTCAGCGAGATGATAAAGGTTCTGATACCGATTGAAAAACCCTTTTTAGAACAGGTGATTGCATCCTATTGCCCGCTTTGAGTCACGTTTTTAGAGTCCAATTTTTGCTTTCTTTGTAAAAACTTTTCTCTTTCTTGAGGCTTTACTTATTATTTCTGTTTTTTGATCACTGGGAGTAACTCTTCCATTTCCTTGATCCGCCTTTCAAAGAGGTCAAGGGTTATGCTCACTGGATCTGGGCTTTTCATATCCACTCCTGCTCTTAGGAGTGTTTCCATGGGGAATTGACTATTGCCACTTTTGAGAAAAGAGAGATAGCGGCTGCAGTCACCAGTTTGAAGGACCTGATTGGCAAGAGTGATTGCAGCAGCAATGCCGGTGGCATATTGATAAACATAAAATGAATTGTAAAAATGTGGGATACGAAAGCATTCTAATTCTAACGCTTCATCAATATTGACCTCAGGGCCAAAGTAATCCTCAAGTAAGATGCGATATGTTTTCTTGAAAAAATCAAGGGTGAGGGCTTCTCCAGCTTCTTCTGCAGCATGAATAATTTTTTCAAATTCAGCAAACATGGTCTGGCGAAAAAGCGTTCCTCTCAAATCATCTATTTGGCGATTAAGAATGTAGGCTCGCATCATCGGCTCCTGGGTAATTGCCAGTAGGTGTTCAGTGAGTAAGACTTCATTAAAAGTAGAAGCGACTTCGGCCAAGAAAATAGGATAGTTGTAATTTTGAAAATGTTGAGTGTTGCGCGCATACCACGTATGCATGGAGTGACCAGCCTCATGCGTGAGGGTATAGATATCAGAAAAAACATCTGCTTTGTAATTCATCAATATGTAGGGAGGTCCCTCATAGCCACCGCATGAGAAAGCACCACTCTGCTTCCCTTTGTTTTCATAACGATCGCACCAGCGTTCACCTTGGAGGCCTGATGTCAGCGTGGTGACATATTCTGAGCCTAGGGGTTGAAGTGATGAGAGAACTTTTTCAATGGCCTCATCAAAGGAGATATGACTTTGAACTGCCGCTACTAGCGGAACATAGGTGTCATAGACATGAAGATCGGAGAGCTCAAGAATTCGGCGACGTAATTCGTAGTAATGAAATAAAGGCTCACGACGTTCACGAACAGCTTTGATCAGATTGTCATAGACTGAAATAGGAACATCATCCTCGAAAAGAGCAGCCTCTAATGCTGATGGATAGCTGCGTGCTCTGGCATGAAAAACATCTCCTTTAACAGAACTAGCAAGTGTGCTGGCGAGTGTATAACGATGTTCAGAAAATTCCTTGTAAAACTGTGTGAATGCTTCTGCACGTATTTTTCGATCTCTCTTTTGCAAAAGCGAACTAAAACTACTCTGTGTTAGCACAACATCCTTTCCATGTTCATCCTGGAGTACCCCAAAATTCATATCAACATTAGTCAATTGAGAAAATGTTTCTTGATGTCCAGCAATGCTTGGGCCACTTAATGCCATGAGTCGCTCCTCACGATCACTTAACGTGTGAGCACGAAGACGGCGTAGGCGTTCCAATGGGATCATCCATTCTTTTAAAATAGGATCAGCTAGGAAGTCAGAAAATTTTTTTTCTTCGATAGCTTGAATTTCAGGAGCGATGAAAGAAGTGGCTGTTTCTAGATCGGTAGTCACAGATTGCAACCTTCCTTCACGTTCCAGAGAGCTGTTGTTCGAACTATCTTCGGAGAGACGGAGTCCGCAATAATGACTGAGCCGTTCAAGGCTTTGGTGTAATTTCTTTTGAAATTCTAAAAGTTCTAAGAGCTTTTTTTGAGAAGTTCCAATTTTTCCCTGAAATTGAGTTATTGCAGGATAGGTCGCAGCGAATTTTTGAAATTCACTTTTCCATGCCTCCTCAGAGGAAAAAAGAGGAGTAAGATCCCATGTGTCCCGAGGATGAACTTCATGGCGTGCTGGTAGGCTGGAGCCACAAGGAGCGTCGGTAGAAGAAAAATAAGGCAAGATGGATTTCATGGGTAGTCTAGCAGATTATTAGCTAGAATAGTTCATATTGAAGTGTCATGAGGCGTTGTGCAAAGCTTATTAACCTGGATATTTAGTCACGACTGGTAGGAAATATTTTGTTTAAATTGTGCTTCCATTGGGAACTATATAGCTTATCTTTCAGTCCCCCTCATGAAAATATTATTCCCGCTGTGTGCTACTGCTCTTCTTTGGATCAGTAGCCCGCACCTTCTCTCACAAGCATCCCAAGCATCCCAAGCCTCACAAGGAGATCCCTCTCAAAAAGAGGTCATCACTTCCTATGAGTATCAGGCCTTCCTTAATGCAGCCTCTCTTCATGAAGAGCTAGCCCAGATATTTTATACTGATCTACTACGGAAGCCGGGAAGTCAG
>WBXG01000099.1 GCA_008932965.1 Verrucomicrobiota bacterium | reverse complement strand
TCCTCGGATCATTTCTGTTGCTAGACTTGCTACGGCAATTGCCGTCTGACACCCAAAACTCTGGAAACTCGCTTTATCAATGACACGACGACCATCCTTTTCCTCTTTGAATTTAATCCAAAGACGGAGCATATCACCGCAATTTTCACTACCGACTGTTCCGATAGCATCAGCATGAGCCATCTCTCCACGGTTTTTGGAGGAGAGAGCTGCTTGTTCAATGGCTTCTGTTGTTTCCATAGTGTTCCAAGTGAAATAGAGGTGGATTAAAAAATCTGGAGGCAATCAATAAAAATCCTAATGGCACTTTAATCTTGAGCTGCTGTTTCAGTAGGACAGCTTTCTACCGTATATTGAGGAAGTGATCTGTCCACACCTGCTGCATAAGCATCGATACCCCCTCGTAATGATTTGACATTAGTAAACCCATGGCCTGCAAAATAGGCTGCTGCATCCAGACTCCGCTCTCCACGGTGATCGATAAGGATGAGAAGATTTTCTTTAGGCCAATGATTCATGGTCTCTTGCATCAGCTCTTGGGTGAGCAGTTCACTCGTTGGGATATGCACTGCTTCAAATTCCTCACGTGTTCTAATATCAACCAGACGGAGATGATCATTGGTCGAATCATAAAGGTGATCGCGTAGTTGTTCTGGGGTGATGAGTAGTTGCTCATCGGCAATGTGGGCCTCTCCTAGCTCTTTTAATACGTGATTGGGATTGAGTTCTCCATTGTGCTTACATAGTTCCTCGAGCGTTTCTTCGAGGCTAAAGCTACAGCTGCTACATCCACCAAGGTGATAGCGCTGAAACAACGTGCGGCGGGCACCTGGATAAATCTCAAGGAGATCTTTCATCGAGGATGCAATGGTAGGATTTTTTAAGGAGGTTGTAGCTTGGGACATCTCTAAAAATTATCACGATAAGAGTTCAATGCAACGAGAAGCTTGTAACAGGGAGAAAAGATTTTTTTGTAGTAGAAAAGAATGAGAGTAATCAAGCACCTACTGCCTCAGAATAAAGAACCCTTCATCACAAAGGAGCTAGCCCGCATATTTCATACTGATTCTGCTGCGGCTTGCGAACACCTGATGGATACTGCGTCAGCTTCGAATTTTTCCTCGGGCAGTATGAACCTACAGCCGTCGTCGCAATCCATCACCTTCGTTGACTTGCTTGCTCCCGCTCGTCTCGCCCTTTCAGGGCTGCCCCCTTAAAGCCAGGGCAGTCTCCACCGCGGTCTCCCGACCGCTGGTGGTGTCTGCATCAGGATTAGCGGTGCCTCGCGACGAACCAGTATGAAATAGGCGGGCTAATGTAAAAGTCGGGTCTTTTATTCGGGTGTATGGTCTTACTCTTGAAGAGTCCATGAAACTTCGATAACTATAGTGGATGGAATCTCACAAATACCCCAAAGCAATTTATGAAGGTCGTTGGATTTTTATGGGTTTGGGAATGGCTTGGTTATTAGCACTGATCCTTTTCCCTCTTCTAGCCTTGCCCATAGGACTGCTCATTATTTTTTCATGTTATTTTTTTCGTGATCCAGAGAGAGTCGTGCCCGAGGATCCAACACTCATTGTCTCGCCTGCAGATGGAACAGTAACCTCGATTGAGGAGGTTGATGGAGTGGAGGGTGATCTTTATTTAACGGCACGAATGAGACGCATTTCGATTTTTCTTTCTGTTTTTGATGTGCATGTCAATCGTTCTCCTATGGAAGGAGAACTCATTCATAGTGAGCCTCGCGGAGGGCTTTACCTAGATGCACGCAAGCCTGAATCTTCACTCCTCAATGAGAGCCGTCTTTGGATTATTCAGGGAGAATCCTTTACGATAGGAGTAAAACAGATCACTGGTGCTATTGCTCGCCGTATTGTTCCTTGGGCGCATGTGGGGGATCATCTTCAAAAAGGAGAACGTTTTGGAATGATTCGTTTTGGTTCTAGAACAGAACTTTATTTACCGCTCGATCTTGAAATCCATGTAGTTATTGGATCTAAGGTCTATGGGGGTTCCACCGTGATGGCAACATCAAAGAGACCAGAATAAACTAGGCTTAACCAAGATAAGAAAAAGAGAAATATGAACTTTTTCTCTTCCCTTGTTCTCTCTTCTATCACTGTTTTAATTTTTTTATGAGCTCCTACGAACCGAAAATTTATCTCCTGCCAAACATGATGACTGCTGGGAATCTTTTTTGTGGTTTTGCAGCAGTCCTTAAAATAATTGAAGCCTCACTCCTCAATGCTGCTGGAGAGTCAGTTGTCATGCGCTACCATGTAGCTATCGCTTTCATTCTAGGGGCTTGTGTTTTTGACCTTTTGGATGGTCGATTAGCCCGCTTGGGAGGGCATGAAAGTCCCTTTGGACGGGAGTTTGACTCGCTCGCCGATATGGTTTCCTTTGGGCTAGCACCAGCATTGCTAGTGTATCAAATTGTCTTACAAGATTTCCATCGTACCGGATGGATTATTGCTTTTGTTTATTTGCTCTGCGGAGCGCTACGCCTTGCTCGTTTTAACTGTGTGGCTGAAGCTTCTAAAAGACAAGAGCCAGAAGAAGAGTCTTCTTCCGAATTTTATGGATTTCCCATTCCAGCAGCAGCAGGGCTCATTGCCTCTTTAACACTGCTCATGCTTTGGTTTGATCAGGGTGAAAGAACTATTGGACGTTGGAAATTCGTACTTCCTCCGGTGCTTCTTTTTCTCTCTTTCATGATGTTTAGTCGGGTGAAATATCCAAGTTTCAAGGGACTCAATTGGCGTTCTCAACGCTCTATTCCACGCTTTTTGATCATTATCCTCATTCTCATTTTTACTGCGATGAACTATGAGTGGATGCCAGCAGTTCTCTTCCTAACCTTTTTGCTCTATGGGTTTGTTCGCCCATTTTTATCGAAACCGCTAAGGGACGAAATTGAAGAAGAAGATATTGAGGAAAAAGAGAGGGCTAGCCCGGATATTTCATGCTGAAGTGTCATGAGGCGCCGTGCAAAGCTTATTAGTACAAGGCGGGCGAAGGATTGGGATGCCGGGCTGTATGTTTCATACTGCCCAAATCACAATTCGAGACCAACGCAGTAATGATGAGCTTTCCAC
>WBXG01000098.1 GCA_008932965.1 Verrucomicrobiota bacterium | reverse complement strand
GGCTGATGGGGTAAGGCAGGCGAGTATTTTGATGCAGGGCTGTATGTGTACATACTGCCCAAATCAAAATGTGAGTCTAACGCAGCATCCATCTGACTTCCCGGCTTCCGTAGTAGATCAGTATGAAATATCCGGGTTAAGGAAATCTTGCAGAAATGTTGAACATAAATAAAAAAAATGTGTCCTACTTGCTATGACTTTTGGATTCATAAGAAGCACCTTGGTCTTCACCACTTAATACTAAAAATATGTCACTGTTCAAAAAATCTATACCGCTCTTATGTTGCATCATAGTGTGCCACTTTAGTGTCGCACCAGCCAAGGCTCTAGAAAGCAATGAGACGAAAGATTTTCAGACAGAAAAAGGAAAAGTGACTTTCCATATTGTTAATCAGTGGAAAGCAGATTCGAGTACCGGCTATCAGAGTGGTTATCAGGTCAATATCACCATTGAGAATACCCAACAGCTTCAGGATTGGAAGCTTTGTTGGAGTGAAGAAGATAAGATCGATCAATATTGGAATGCCCAGCAAGAGACGACTCCTGAAGGTCTCATTTCTTTATCTGGAACACCATGGAATACTACTATTGCTCCTGGAAATAAAATCACTATTGGATATATCGCCTATTCTAAGCAAAACAGCTTTCATCTCCCCACTTCTTTACAACTCCTATCCTCGGATGTCCCTGTTAACACCCCTCCGGTCAACACCCCTCCTGTCAACACCCCTCCAGTCAACACCCCTCCGGTAGATCATCCTTCGGAAAACCCCTCCTCTTCGGGCCCTTTTTCAACAACCCCAATGGCACAACCTGCCACACGGAGTCTTGGAGGAAAAAAAATTGTCCTCACTGTTCAAGGAACCAGCATTGTGGATGATCAGGGCAAGGAGATTCTTTTAAAGGGGCTCGATAGGCCTTCTTTAGAATGGAATCCTCAAGGTCAACATCTCAGTGCAGAGGAAATTGCCACCATGAAAACAAAATGGAATGCCACTGTTGTTCGTATTAGCTTGAACCAGAACTACTGGTTCAGCTCTCAAGATGCGAGCACTCCGGGATCTTACAAACAGATCATCAATGGAGTGGTTGCCTCCTGTGTTAAAAACGATATGGCTGTTGTCTTAGATCTTCATTGGACAGAAAACGGCCATCAAAATCCAATGGCTAATAAAGAATCACTCCTATTTTGGAAAGAGGTTGCTACTGCTTACAAAGATTTTGGAACGGTGATTTTTGAACTATTCAACGAACCGTATGGTGTTACTCCAGAGGTATGGCTCCATGGTAATAATCAGTATGCAGGCTTTCAGGAGCTTGTAGATGAGATTAGAAAAACAGGTGCCCAGAACATCTGTGTTATTAACGGCCTCGATTGGGCTTATGACTTAAGTTTTGTTAATGATAAATTTCATGTCCAAGGGGAGAATCTCATTTACGGATCCCATCCCTACAATGAAAAACTCTATAAGGATAAAAATCATCATCAGAGCACCTTGATTGATGAGAATAATTTCAAAGGGGTTCTTGGAATCTATCCTCTGATTTTCACAGAGTTTGGTGTCGATAAAAATGAATCTCTTAGCAACGGAGATTATCAAAAGATTTATCAGGATATTCTCAAATTTTGTAATGATCATCATGTTCATTATACTGCTTGGGCATGGTGGAATGAACCAGGTAACCCGGCTTTCCCCTGCCTTATTGGAGATTGGAGTGGAACTCCTATTAATGGTGGGGTTTTTATTAAAGAAGATATGATTTATCATCCTGGAACCAATCTCCATTAAAGTTCGATATACATTAGAGTTAGAAATTGTCATAGTAATGCCATGACTTTAGGCATTACTGGAGCTACTGGTTTTATTGGCCAAGCGCTACAAGCTGCAGCGCTTGGAAACAATATGGAGACTGTTATTTTTTCTCGTCACCCTGAGCTACTCTCTAATGCCCGCAGGTGGGATCCTAAAAATATTCCTAACATTGATGGATGTACCCAGCTTGTTCATCTTGCTGGAGAATCGATTCTTGGTCTTTGGACAAAGGAGAAGCGACATCATATTTTAGAAAGTCGTCAACAAGGAACGCGGCGGCTCGTTGAGGCTATTGCAGCTGCCCCTATAAAACCCTCTGTGCTTGTGAGTGCCTCGGCAATTGGTTGCTATGGGGATAGTGGTGACAAGCTCCTCAATGAAGAAGCTCCACAAGGAAGTGATTTTCTTGCAGAGGTTGCCCAAAGCTGGGAAGAAGAGGCCATCAAAGCAGAAGCATACGGTGTAAGAGTGGTACTTCTCCGTATAGGTGTTGTCCTTGGGAAGGAGGGAGGAATAATAAAGCATATCACTCCCCTGTTTCGCTACGGTCTTGGGGGGGTGCTTGGTTCTGGAAAGCAATGGATGTCCTGCATTCATGTAAATGACCTCATTGGGCTTATTCTCCACTGCTGCCATGATCCCTCGATCCATGGTCCTATCAATGCTGTCATGCCCTCTCCTATCACCAATACAACATTTACAAAAACACTTGGAACTCTTTTAAAAAGACCCACTTTTTTTCGTGTTCCTTCCATTGCCCTCCGCTTGATGCTAGGTGATCTCTCAACATTGCTGCTCAAGAGCCAACGAGTCCTTCCCACAAAAGCACTCCAACATCATTATCATTTTCAATATCCCACTATTGAAAAAGCCCTCCAGGAGATCATCGCTCCCTAAACCTTTGGGTTAATTTCAATAGCAACACCGAAGCAATCATTGGAAAAAAGAATAGCATCCCTACTGGGACCATTCCATGAACTTGGGGCAGTCCAATCCAAGGGAGCAGTAGCTCAGGAGGATGTATGGCAAAGTGGGCCATTTGGTTGAAAGCTTGTTGAGCAAAAATCCAACCGGCATGCAAGCCAATGGCTAACCAGAGAGAATGAGTACGTAGGGTCACCCATGCTAAGATCATTCCTAAAATAGTAAGGTTAGCAAAGGCTCCAAGAAAAAGTGGCATTATCGGCAATCCTTGCCCCACTTGCATGCAAAGTTTCAATCCACTCGACCAATCGACATTGGTAAAACCTTCGTGAGGCATATTTAGAAAGTGAATCGCTGCAAAAAAAAGGGAGGTAAACCAGAGTGCTCCTAGCCCGGATGTTTCATACTGATCGTGACGAGGAGGCTGCGAAGGCTGATGGGGTAAGGCAGGCGAGTATTTTGATGCAGGGCTGTATGTGTACATACTGCCCAAATCAAAATGGGAGTCTAACGCAGCATCCATCTGACTTCCCGGC
>WBXG01000097.1 GCA_008932965.1 Verrucomicrobiota bacterium | reverse complement strand
TACAAGGCGGGCGAAGGATTGGGATGCCGGGCTGTATGTCTCATACTGCCCAAATCACAATTCGAGACCAACGCAGTAATGAGGAGCTTTCCACAAGCCGTAATAGATTTAGTGTGAAATATCCGGGTTAGGCTTTATACCTTTGAGTTATGTCCGCTTCACTCGATCCTATTGCAACCCTCCTTGAATACCTACGCTTTCCGAGCATCTCAACACAATCGCAACATACTCCGGACCTTGCTGCTTGTGCCACGTGGCTTGCTGAGCTCTTCGAAAAAATAGGCCTCAAGGCTACCCTTCATCCCACAGCAGGTCATCCCATTGTGGTAGCAAGAACAATTCCTGAGCCTCACAAAAAAACGGTTCTTATTTATGGTCATTATGATGTGCAGCCACCAGAGCCATTGGATGAGTGGAAGTCTCCTCCTTTCGAACCCTATCACGATGCCGATGAAGGAAAAATCTATGCTCGCGGCTCTTCAGATAATAAAGCGCCAACACTGGCTCATATTCTAGGTGTTGGAAAAATGATGCAAGAAGAGGGAGCCTTACCTGTTAATGTGATTTTTCTCATTGAAGGAGAGGAGGAAATAGGGAGTCCTCACCTGGATCAATTTCTTCAGAAACACCGTCAGGAATTAAGCTGTGATGTTGTTGTGATTTCTGATACCGGGATGGCTCCAGGAAATCTTCCTGCCATCACCTATGCACTGCGAGGCGTTGCTGCCATGGAGTTCATCGTTCGTGGACCTTCCTGTGATCTTCATAGTGGACTTTTTGGTGGTGCCGTTGCGAACCCACTTACGGTAGCTGCTCGACTCATTGCCTCGTTGCATGATGAACACGGACATATCTTAATCCCTGGATTTTATGATACCGTTGCATCACCAGAGCCCTGGGAGCATGAGGCTACAAAAGCCTTAGAGAGAGCCTCTGGAGGTGATGCCTCAATAAAAAAACTAGCAGGAGTAGAAGAGCTTTTTGGAGAGGCCGGTTTTAGCACCTTAGAGAGGATCGGAGCCCGACCTACGGTAGAGGTCAATGGATTTGGAGGTGGCTATCAAGGCACAGGCACAAAAACAGTACTCCCCAAAGAGGCATTCGTAAAATTGAGCTTTCGTCTAGTGGCCTATCAAGATCCTAAAACAGTTTTAGAACAAGCCGCCGCTTATCTTAGAAAGCAACTTCCCCCTGGCGTTTCCCTTGAAATAATCCCTGGCCATTATGGTGAAGCCTGCTTTATCCATCCAGAGTCACCCGATGGCAGAGCAGCTCAAGAGGCCCTCACTAAAACTTTCGGAACCGCTCCATTGTTGCTTCGTGATGGGGCTAGTATCCCCATTGTTACTCATTTCAAAAAAATCTTTGATGTTGATGTTCTTTTGCTCGGCTTGGCAAACCCAGACTGCGGCATGCATTCTCCTAATGAAAATATACTCCTAGAGAATTTTTTAAATGGAATCAGACTTAACGAGCATCTTTTAAAAATGCTCTAGCCCGAATATTTCATACTGGTTCTGCTGCTGCTTGCGAACACCTGATGGATACTGCGTCAGCTTCGCATTGCTCCTCGGGCTGTATGAGTACATACTGCCCGAGGAAGACTTCGAGATCAACGCAGCATCCATCTGACTTCCCGGCTTCCGTAGTAGATCAGAATGAAATATTTGGGTTAAAGCCAGGGCCGTCTCCACCGCGGTCTCCCGACCGCCGGTGGTGTCTGCATCAGGATTCGTGGGGCCTCGCGACGAACCAGTATGAAATATCCGAGCTAAGCTATCTTCTGAGATTTGTAAATACCCTTCTGGCCGCTGAAAAAAAAGGAAAGGAAACAAACAAGCGCTATTGGAACTAGGTGAGCAGGTCCAAAGAGCTCTATACTCATGACAGTACAGGTAACAGGCGTCTTGGAAGCTCCTGCAAAAACAGCCACAAAACCAAGTGCCGCAAAAAGATCAACAGGGCCTCCAAGCAGGCTGGAAAGAGCATTTCCAAGTGCCGCTCCTATAAAAAACAGGGGAGTGACTTCTCCTCCTTTAAATCCTGAGCCAAGCGTGACAGCAGTAAATAATAATTTCCAGGCCCAGGCCCAGTAAGAAACATCCCCTGATTGGAAAAAAGTTTGAAGCGTAAGATCGCTAGGGTTAAGAGACCATTCTCCAAGCCCCAGGTAGGATCTCGTTCCTGCCAGTGAGACAAGAGCAATGATGATGAAACCACCCAGTATTGGTCTTAAAGGAGCCAATGGCACTAATTTTTGAAATCCACGATGGAGCAAATGCTCCGTAGTGATAAAAATCCTAACCACCACTGCTGCCGCCACACCAACAATTGCCACCTTCATGACCAGTAAAGGTGAAAAAACATCGTTGAAGACGGTATGCACATCATAGAGGAGATGATGTACATTCCAAGCACGACAGGTGAAATCTCCAACAAAAGAGGCAATCAATAGAGAGCGCCACCCATCACATCGAAAAAAAAGCCTACTTGTTAAAACTTCTAATGCAAAAAGGGCTCCAGCAAACGGAGTCCCAAAGACCGCTCCAAAACCAGCTGCTACACCACACTGAAGTATTTTTTTTGTTTGCTCTGGAGAAAACCGTAGGAATCTACCGAGGAAACTTGCAATACTTCCTCCCATTTGCACAGCAGTTCCTTCACGTCCGACGGACCCTCCAAAAAGATGTGTTACAAGAGTTGCCACCAAAACCAAAGGAGCCATGCGCGAGGGAACGCCTCCTCCCGGCTCATGGATTTGCTCAAGAATAAGATTATTCCCCTCTTCACTTGATTTCCAAAAATAATGGTAGATTAAACCGATCCCGAGTCCTGCAACAGGAAGAAAGAAAAGAAGCCACGGATGCTCTAAACGACATTGTGTCACCCGATTTAAAGCCATTAAAAAAAAAGCGGAGGCACACCCTATCATTACCGCTAAAAAAACAATCGCAGAGCACCAGAAAATCGTCGTATAGATTTTAAAAAAAATGGAATGCCAGGAATATTTCATACTAGTTGGAACAAAGGGTTAGCCCGCATATTTCATACTGATTCGTCGCGAGGCGCCGCGAATCCTGATGCAGACACCACCGGCGGTCGGGAGACCGCGGTGGAGACTGTCTTTAGACAGCCCTGAAAGGGCGAGACGAGCGGGAGCGAGCGAGTCAACGAAGGTGATGGATTGCGATGACGGCTGTATGTTTCATACTGCCCGAGGAGCAATTCGAGACTGACGCAGTATCCATCAGGTGTTCGCAAGCCGCAGCAGAATCAG
>WBXG01000096.1 GCA_008932965.1 Verrucomicrobiota bacterium | reverse complement strand
CTAAAGAAAAAAGAATGATGAAATGGAGTCTATTCACAGTAATGAAAGGGAAGGAAAAAAGAGAGTGAAGTAATGGGGCTATTTCATACTAATTTTGCTACTGCTTGCGAGAGCCAAATGCATTCTGTCTCATGCTCGAATCGGTTGTCCTAGCAAAAAAGATCGACTCGGAGCGTTTTTCGTTTCAACTTTTAAATCTTACTATGGATGGGGTTCCTCTTAATAATCACACTTCTTGCACTGCGTATGACAACTTTCTTATTCGCTGCGAAACTTCCTGGCTTGGGCGCATCAGTTATGAAAAGGGTTTGCATTTTCAAGAAGCTCTAGTGGCTCAAAAGATTGCTGGAGATCCTAAGAATTATTTCCTCTTTTTAGAACATGAGCCCGTTTACACCATGGGACGCAAAAGAGATGATTCGAGTCTTGGAGTAGAGCTGCTGCCCTACCCCGTTCATCGTGCTGGTCGTGGTGGGGAGGCAACCTACCATGGTCCGGGGCAGTTAGTCTGTTATCCCATCCTAGATCTCTCTATTTTCAAAAAAGATCTCCACGCTTATCTTCGTTTTTTGGAGGAGGTAATTATCCAGACGTTGATACACTACAGGATTCCTGCAGAGCGGCGTGAAGGTCTCACTGGTGTTTGGGTTGGAAATAGCAAAATTGCCTCTCTTGGTATTGGAGTTCGCAAGTGGGTCAGCTTTCATGGACTTGCCCTCAATATCTCTGGAGACCTCTCTCCTTTTCAAAAGATTACCCCTTGTGGTATCCATGGAGTTACCATGACCTCCATTGAAAAAGAGGGTAAAGAGTCAGATATCCACTTCATAGCTCCTTCACTCCAAGAAGTAGCAGAACAGCTAGATGCAGCATTGAGAACATGGATCAGATGACTCCATCCGTTCCTTAGAAAAGCTACTCTTCACTAAAATAATTTTTTCAACAGATATTAAAGCTGATGGCATTATTAATAGGTAAAGAGAATATAAATCCAAACGATTTCACAATTAGTGAAAGTGCTAATGCGGAAAATGAGCTTCAAGAATTATCAAATCATTACTCTCTAAGAGATGGAACATTGAAGCCGGGGACGCTGCGGCTTGTTAAAAATTGGGATGGTACTATTCAACTAAAACGAACCCAATGGTATCATTTTTGGAATTCAAGTCTCTTTGGAACTCGTGATACATCAAGGGCAGAGATCTATGTCAAGTCGTTGTTGAGCAAAGCATATCCGACTCTCGAACTGGAGAGTCATATTTCGCGCTATCAAGAATATCCATACTATCAAAAAAAGATCGAAGCTTTTAAAAATTTTTTTAATTCAGAAATAAAACTAGGTCCGGTAACAACCAAAGATCTCTCAAAGGTATTATTTCTTAGCCAAAAATTTAATGTTAGTAGTTCCAGCAATAATGAATTTGCAATATCTAATCCTCAAAGGATCGATGTTAAATCCAATAACCTTAGTGATGCAATCACGAAGTGTCTAGATGAAGAGGGAATTACACTTCATGGGAAAATAGGTGCAGGAGGAATGGGATTCGTTTACGGAGCTGAAGTGAAAGGGGATAATGGAAAGTATGTTTTTAAAACAGAGAAGGAACTATCTTTTAAGAATATCTCTAATGCAGAAGGATTGCCCTTTCATCAACGTGGAGATTTAGCTGCAAGCTGTCTGAAAGAGTTACAGCATATGACAAAACCGATTTTTGTCATTGTGGCGCTTCAGAAAACAGGTTCACCTCCTGCTGAATACCATTATCTTCCTGCTATGGAGGCAGAGTCTTTTGTAAAAGAAATTGCTCAAGATCACCCTAATGCAAAAGCAGCTATTGCTGGACAACTTATGGAGCTTGCTCCTGGGCGTGAGCTTTTTGAATGTATTCATGGAATAAAAGGTGATCAAGTAAGTTTTAATCCATCAGCAAAACCTTTTAAACAAGTGATGCAGGGATTGTTCACACATATGGAAATAGCAATGCAGCACAACTATCTCCATCGTGATATTAAAGCTGAGAATGTCATGATCAATGAGAATGCCAAAGGTGACTATGAAGTCCGTTTGATTGATGGTGGGTTTGCAGCATATGGAGGAAGAGGAAGTAATAAGCTTGGATTAACAGGCAGCATGGGTACTCCTCTTTACATGTCACCACGTGTCGTAATTAATGGCATACAGGGTCAAACTAAGAGTCTCTACGGAGCAGAGGTCGATTTTTATAGTACAGGAATGCTACTATTACAAATGATTGATAAAGATTCTTTTAATAAGATTCATGAAATCCCAGAGGGCAAATCAATAGGGAGGTTTTTAGAAAGTCTAACCATTTATATGTCTAAATATCCCTGGGTAAAAAAAACTACCTAGAAGAATATTTAAAATCTGCTGGTGCTCAATCTCCTGTTTCGCAAAAGCTAAAGGAAAACAAATCAGTAAAGACTCTCATCGATTTGTGCTTTGAAGCTTCCAAGGGAGGTGTAAGTGGTCAAGCAGCTTTTGAACAATGGAAAACAGCTTTTGAACAATGGAAACAGGAAAATTCATCTGTGCTACCAACATGATCCTCAAAGCAATAATTCCTATTTCACTCCAAAAAATCCAGTATCATAACAATCATTTCTCAACTCGTATCCACAATTATGAATGACCTAACTACAACAAGATATTTTGAACTGCTTACAACGTTTCTTAAGGCTATTGGTCAACAAGAAGCGATCGGATCGATCAATAAGGAGGAGGGAATTGTGGAGTGGGAAGTAGGGAATCTTCTGCTAAGAGTGATTCCTCATCGTCTTAGTGAGGAGGAAACTTTAGAAAATCAAAGTGAACCTGATTCCATCATAGTCGAAGCAGATCTCATGTTGCTCGATTTAGAAAATCGAGCAGTCAATCACGATCGTTTTTTAATACTCCATCAACTCAATGCTGTGAGTCGGGTGACAACTGGGATTGTCTCTTTTATCACTGATGAGGGAATGCTCTTTATTAATAAAATAGTTCCTCTTGAAAATTTAGATCAAGAGGGGCTAGCAGGTCACATTGGAAAAGTGATCAAGGCAGCTGAAGATCTTTATGAGGGATGGAATGAATTAGGCGAGGCTTTCGACCCTAGTGAGGTATTTTTGAAGGAAGAGGAGGAAAAAGCTTCTCCTTCCTTAGATCAAATGGCCTAGCCCGGATATTTCATACTGATCTACTACGGAAGCCGGGAAGTCAGATGGATGCTGCGTTAGACTCACATTTTGATTTGGGCAGTATGTACACATACAGCCCTGCATCAAAAT
>WBXG01000095.1 GCA_008932965.1 Verrucomicrobiota bacterium | reverse complement strand
GCGGCTTAATAAGCTCAATCTGCTTGATGAGCCATGGAATGCAAGTGCTCATTTCCTCTGGCTTTGGCTTGCGATTTCCTGAAACCCCAGCAGGCATATTGGGACGGCATTTGAGGATATTAGCAATGAAGATCTCCTCTCGGGTATAATCCATGGCAAGTAGGATTTTGGTAAGAAGCTCTCCTGCTTTTCCTACAAAAGGTTCACCACGAAGATCCTCTTCTTCTCCTGGGGCCTCTCCTACAAACATCAGTTCTGCATAAGGATTACCTACCCCAAAAACAACCTGGGTGCGACTTTCAACAAGGTGGGGGCACCGTGTGCAGATGAGAGCCTCTGCACGAAGCGCTTCTAATTTTTCTACTCGATCATCATGAAGGGGTGCAGCTGGAGGAGAAGGAAGATTTTTTTTTGGAGGAACAAAATCTTTAGAAAAAGAGGGGGGGAGATTTGCTTCGATGAGTTTTTGAAGGCTTTGCTTGGTGGCTAGGGGCACAGTTGAAAAATTTTGATTCATTCTTTGGAGTAAAGGCTCAACAACATCGAGGGCTTGTTGAAAAAGAGGGGGGGGGTTAGAGGGCATAAAGATAGAAGATGATAAAAGCAACGCCAAAGAGGAATGATAATGGGTAATGGGTAATGGGTAATGGGTAATGGGTAATGGGTAATGGGTAATGGGTAATGGGTAATGGGGCTAGTTCACATTGGAGCTAATAACTCAAGAATGATGGATTATCCCAACCTGGACTATCCCAACCTCCCATATTGTCCCAGACTCCAGATTCTTCCCACTCAAGCCGTTTTAATCCTCTTTTTTTCCAAACTGGGGTGAGTTGTTGTGAGACAAGTTCATTGTACTGCATGAACTGTCGATTGCGACCCACGAGAATACGATGATGTGAAAAATCAGGGTAGATAAAATAGACCTTTCCATTCCGTTGGACCGTGGTCAGTTTTTCATAGTGGAGTTGATTCAAGTTTTTTAGCTGCTGCTCTTGAGCCAGTGTGATGGGGACCGGTTTAAAACCGGCCTTAAGGAGTGTGCTCTCACGGATAGCATGAATTCTTGTATCATTAAGCAGCCCCGAACAGCCAACGATGAAGAGAAGAGATGGAATGAGAAATAGTTTTTTTTTCATAGAGCATGAGATTATTGGACTTTTTCAAATAAGACATTAATAGCTGTTTCTTGAATATACTGCATCCATGTTTTATTATTCTTTTCTTGATCCAAATGACACTGTGAATGAAGGTCCAATGCTTGTTTGAGAGAAGGCTTTGGTTGAAGGGTCTCATCCTGGTTTAATCTATTCTGCAATAAATTTAAATCATCTCGCAGATGCCAGTTGGTTCCAATTTTCTGAAAAGAGACAAAATGAGCTCCCACGTTACAAGTAATAGCTAAGGGCTGGTAGCTAGGATTCTCTGGCGAATCGAAAATTTTGAAAGGGGTGAACAGGTCCTCACAAGAACATCTTTTCATGGTATGATCCTCATTCAACTCTCTATTGATAGTCATAATAAATTGATCGTGTTCTGGCGGGGGTGAACCGTTTAGAATATTCGATTGCATGAGTGCCTGTGGGGATGTGTCTGCTTGTATAGCTTCAGTATTGAAAAAAAACTTTTTTGCTTCACTTTCTAAACCTAATTTTTGACACAGTCCTCCTAAAATATCATTAGGATCAGCATCTGCTTGGACTATGCCATCCTCGCTTATCTTGTTCTTGGAATCTCCGTCAATGAGCCCTCTAACTTCTTTACGTAGATCATTTGAATTCACATTCAGACCCTGAGAAAACTTAGTGAGTTTGGGGGTCTTATTTGCTACAGCTCCAGCAAAAGGTGAGTGAGGGAGAGAGTATTTTAGTGTTTCCAGTGCCGTGTTAACCCAGCATGCATGAGAGTTGGTATTGCTTAGAAGGTTTTGATGAAGGAGATCAATTTCAAGCTGTTTTGCTTTTAGTGCTTCGTTAGCCCCTTGAGATGAAGGAGTGCTTTGACTCGATTTGTAGCTTTTTAAAAACTCTTTTTTGCTTTCTTCAATGGCATATTTTATGGCATTTTCATCCGAATATCTTTGATATTTTTTTGTAATCAATACTTTCTGTCCCTCATATAATTTCCGGACATTGGAGCTTGGCTCTACTTGTTGTACCTCATGGTCAGCAAATCGGACTCTCTTCTGAGGTCCGGAAGAAGGGGCTCCTGAGTTCAGTGCTGATTTCAGTGGGGGTAGGGAATTTGGAATTGGGTTGTTAGTTCGAGTGATGCTACTCATAATTTTGGTTTTTATAATGTTTGAAGAGTTAAAAAGAGTCCTTCCACTGCATTGCCAATCTCCTCTTCAGTAGCACAGAGTGGAGGCATAAAAACAATCGTATCTAAAATAGGACGCGTCAAGAGTCCATGGTGGCGCGCCTGGTAGCAGATCTTAGCTCCTACTTGATCGTGCCATTGATAAGAAAGAGAGGAATGAGGTTCTTGCATGAGTTCAATGCCAGCAATAAGTCCACACTGCCTGATGGGAGCGACATTAGGAAGCGACTCTAATTTTTTTAAGGCATGAGAAAAATATTCTATTTTTTTGGGAAGTTTTTCTAAAACCGATTCCTCCTCAAAGATTTCGAGGCTTGCAAGGGCAGCTGCACAGGCAATCGGATTAGCGGTGTAGCTGTGGCCGTAATAAAAAGTTTTTTGTTCCTCCACCGTCCCTAAAAAAGCTTCATATATTTTTTCTTGTGTTAGGGTGGCAGCAAGGGGAAGAGCTCCTCCAGTAAGGCCTTTGGCAAGTGCGATAAAATCAGGAATGACTCCCTCGTGCTGGCATGCAAACATCTTTCCTGTACGTCCAAACCCGGTCATGACTTCATCTAGGATTAGTAAAATATCATGTTGATCACAAAAACTTCGTAAATCGCTCAACATCCCTTTGGGCCAGAGCCGCATTCCAGCGACTCCCTGGATCAATGGTTCAATCACAATGGCAGCAATCGTCTTGGGATGAGGAATCCTCTCTAGCATGGAGAGGTCGGTCACTTGCTCGACAGAAAAATGAATTTTAGCAAAGCGCTCTGAAAAAATATTTTTTCCACTCAAGCTAGCAGCCCCAGCAGTATCCCCATGATAAGCACTGGTAAAGCTCACAAAACGCTGGCGCTCGGGATGGCCAGTAAGCTGCCAATATTGAAGCGTCATTTTAAGGGCCACTTCAATAGCGGTAGAGCCATTATCGGAGAAAAAAACACGAGAGAGGGGGCTGCCTTGGAAAAGCTTTACTAGCCGTTCTGCTAGAATGATGGCCTTAGGATGGG
>WBXG01000094.1 GCA_008932965.1 Verrucomicrobiota bacterium | reverse complement strand
CTATTACCCTTCGCCCTGGTCGAACGGCGATGGTTTCTGTACTCAGTGAAAATAATGCTCCAGCAATCATCGATCACTCCACCATTATTGAACAAGATTTAGCTGAGGGGGCACTTCCTATTCTCAAAAAAGGAGATGCTACTCATGGTCGTGTCACCACGGCATCACTTTCACCATCTATTGAGGAACTTGATGGTAGTATTGAATTTACTTTTGATATCTCTAGTAAGCCAGCCGCGACCCTCTTTAAAACTGATATTTTAGGACTCGATTTAGAAGCTCATATTGATGTGGAGCTCAATGGCAAATCTGTAGGGCCATTAAATATTTCCCTTTTTGAACTCGATGCTCCCGAGCTCCTTGATGAAACCAAAAAAAACGATTCCTCCCCTCAACTCCAGATTGCAGGCTGGAGAAGCGCTTATATCTATATTTCACAAGACTATTGGAGGGAGAAAGAGAATCACCTTCTCCTCATCGTCAAACCATCAGGTAATGCTCAGACCTCTAAAATTCATTTAAAAAATAGTAGCCTTGAGATCCTTCATACGGCCTCATTAAAGCTTTAGCAGAACAGAGTGAGTTCATTTGTAAAAAAAATTGAACGCATGATGATCTCTGACTGTCTGAAACGGACAATGAATCTCATATTTAAAACAAGCCTGTTATTATTTTGCACATTAGTAACTCTCTTCTCTCAAGAAAGCACACTCCCTAAGCCAATCATCCTAAACACGGAAGAGGTGACGGTGACATTTAAAATCCGCAATGAATGGGATACAGGCTACGAGGCTACTATTTTTATCCATAATAAAAAAGATTACCCACTCCAAGGATGGAAAGCATCATTTGATGCGGAGAATCAGAATATTGATGAGATTTGGAATGCTAGAATTACAGCACATGATGGTTCTCACTACGACATTGGTGCCGTTCAAGGTCCGTGGAATCGAGAGATCCCGCCACTTGGTGACTTCTCCTTTGGTTATATTGCACGAGGAAAGAGAGTCACTTTTCCACACAACATTTCTTTTTCTTTAGAGGGAGAAGATCAAAAAACTAATATTGATAACTCTCATGAAGTTTCACCCCTGCAACCCCTCCCCACTACTGGTGATCCAACAACAGATTTAGATTCAAAGAACAACTCAGCTTCCTCCAACCAGCCTAGTACACCACCAGAAAATTCGAGCTCACCTTCGATCGCATCAGATTCTCAAGTGCCGCAAGCTTACGAAAATAGCGTCTGGGTTGAAGATTGGACAGATAACCTGGATCAAGTAGATTTTATAAAAAACCTACCTCGGGGAGCGAACACAATAAATATTTTTGTTGGAGAATTAGTACTTGTTCATGGAGTGCCAACCATCACTGGTTTTTGTTCTGATACACCTGGTAAACCTAGTGGAACAGGAGCGACTCCTAACATTGCTGCCTTAACACACTTTATTCAAGAATGCAAAAAACAAGGAGTAATTGTGAAACTCTCTCTTGGAGGTCAGGAAGGAACTTCCTTCGGAAACTCCTGGCAATGCCTTACGGAATTAAACATTCCACTTTTTGCCCAAGCGCTCGTAGAGTTTTGCAAAACGACTGGTGCTGATGGAGTTGATTTTGATGAAGAGATAGAAAATGAAAATACTTTTGCGGCACTTTCAGGAAAATTAGCAGGTACATTGAGGGACCTAGCACCTGAACTTCTAACGAGTTATTGCGTCTATGGTGGTTGCAGCGCCACTGGCCCATGGCATCAAACAAATAAAACCTTCTTAGAAAATGCACGTACTCACGATGGAAAGTGTGCCTTGGATCGTATTTATGTCATGAGCTATTACGATGGGAGCTCGTTAGAGGAAAATTTACAATACATGGAATGCTGGGAAAAATGGTTGAAACAATATGATTTGAACTCCTCCCACCTCAGTGCAGGAATAGATCCTAACGATCATCAAACATTGCCAGAAGAATCAGATTTTAAAGCTTGGATTGAAGCAGCAAAAACACATGGCTGGAGCACTGCTATTTGGGATCAACTAGGAGTTCAAGATTATGTTAATCACGATTGGGGAACGGTGATCCACGATTGTTACATGCAATAAAGAAGAATTCGTTATGAGGCTCCATGCATCCCTTATTAGTACAAGGCAAGCGAAGGCTGGTGATGTCTCCTTGATTATCTCAAAAAAGCGCTTATCTTAAATCATTATGTTTTTCCTTCTTAGTCCCTCATTGAGATCCAACAAAAAATCGTTTCGCGAAGCTGGATATACCCTTTTTGAAATCATGCTCGTCTTGGGTATTATTTCGGTCCTGGTTGGGGCCGCTATTTATTCCCTTGCTGGCAACATCGATGTGGCCAAAGAACAACGCGTTACTAGTGATATTCAGGCAATCTCCATGCAGCTTCGCACCTATGAAATGCTCAACTTCCGCAAGCCAACGACCGAACAAGGTTTAGCTGCTTTAGTACAACCCCCTTCAGCCGATCCTAAGCCAGTACATTGGAAAAAATTAATGGAGTCTGTTCCTGTTGACCCTTGGGGCAACGCTTATATGTACCGTAATCCAGGAAAATATCATCCTGATGGCTTTGATCTCTTCTCTCTTGGTCCTCAGGGCAAAGAGGGTGAAGGAAATATTGGACGATAATAAAAAAAACCATCACTTGTTACCCATTGCCCATGACTCTTTAGCCCGTCGTCAGACGATTCGGAGCGGCTTTACTTTACTAGAAGTCCTTATAGCTCTTGCATTGATAGCCATCTTGATGGTCGCAGCAGCCCCTTTCATGGCTGATGCTTGGAAATATAATCAATCTGAGGAGATGGTTCGCTCACTTGAGGAATTAGTGATGAAAACACGCTCCCAAGCCATTCTTTCAGGTGAAACAAAATTTATCTCATTAAGCGATCCAAACTTTCTCCCCAAAGGCTGGAAGCTTGAAGTGGAGCGTTTTAGCGATTTGGAATTTCGGCCTCCATTACCCGAGGAGCTATGGCAATTTAATGGTGAAGGGATCTGCGATCCCCTCTCCTTGAGGATTCTAGGTGGAAGAGAACCACTCATTATGAAATTTGATCCTATTACTGGTCAAATCATCCATGACGAAGAATGAATACCTTTTTTAACAAGAAGAGTCATTGGGAGCATTCTGTGAAGTTGCATAGCCAGAGCAACACCGATGCGACGCCGCTCTTCGCTCCAGGAGTAGAGGACTCTATTAAACGACCGCCTTTGAAATTCGCTCCTGGTGATGAAGAGCCAGGAGTCAGCGGCGCACAGCCAAGGAGTGTACTTAAGGTACTCGACGAGGCGAGCACCGATGCGACGCCGCTCTTCGCTCCAGG
>WBXG01000093.1 GCA_008932965.1 Verrucomicrobiota bacterium | reverse complement strand
GCCCGGCATCCCAATCCTTCGCCCGCCTTGTACTAATAAGCTTTGCACGGCGCCTCATGACGATTCAGTATGAAATATCCGGGTTAAATATTTTTGCATTTTTTTAAGTATGTTTTTTCTAACACATCGCGAACAATCTGTTATTATAGCCATTCTAATTGCCTTTCTTGTGGGTCTTGGTGTTAAGGAATACCGTTCAACCCATTCTATCTCTAAGAAGACACCTCACTCCTCCACTTTTTAATTTTTATCCATGCAATTTTTAGGATTAGAACAAGCTGTAGAAATCATCGTCGACAAAGATGCACGTTACCGAAGGGATGCTTACTTTTTCTTACGCGAGGTTTTGGATTTTACGATCAAGCGTCGTCGTAAGAATCGTAAAGTTGCTGTTACTTCCCATATCAGTGCTGTGGAATTAGTAGAGGGATTTCGAGATCGAGCACTTCAGGAATTTGGCCCCATGGCTATTACTGTCCTCGATTATTGGGGTATTCAAAACTCCTCTGATATTGGGGAGATGGTTTTTCATTTAATTGAAATTGGAATTTTAGGAAAAACAGAAAATGATACACGTGCCTCTTTCGCTCATCTTTTAGACTTTAAGCAAGTTTTTGTCTCTCCATTCGAGCCAGCCCTTTCCTCATCGAGCACTCTTGTAATATGAAAAAAAAAATACTTTACAGTGGAATTTTTTTTATCTTTGCAATTCCTCTTGTTTTCTCAAATCCCACAACATCATCTTCCGATCCCTCCAGCTCTCCCACTAGCTCCTTAGCCTCTTGCTCCATGCATCATACACCAACACACTCTGCTCCAACACCACAACTGCTGACCTTACCCAATGGACTCACAATTATCATTGAAGAGGATCACAATGCACCTGTAGTAAGTGTTCAAGCCTGGTGCGCTACTGGCAGTATTGATGAGGGTAAATGGCTTGGAGCAGGACTCTCCCACATTCTTGAGCATATGGTTTTTAAAGGAACTGCCACGCGTCCTCCTGGTGCTATTGCTAAAGAGGTTCAAGAGCAAGGGGGTTACATGAATGCCTATACCTCTTTTGATCGAACTGTCTTTTATGTAAATGCTCCCGCTGCAGGAGCCTCCTCGATCGTTTCTATTTTAGCAGATGCAATGATGAATGCTGCTTTACCAGTCGACGAATACAATAAGGAACAAGAAGTGATCCGTCGTGAGTATGCTATGGGAGATGACAATCCTGACGTAGTCCTTCAGAAGCTGCTTTTTAAAACGGCATATCATACAAGCCCTTTCAGCCAACCCGTTATTGGTTACCTCGATGTTTATAATCAGCTCTCCCGTGAAGATGTTGTTGAGTATTACAAAAAACGTTATGTCCCCAACAATATCTGTTTTGTCATTGTAGGGGATGTCAATGCTGCTGCTCTTGAGCAACAATTGCGCGACTTTTTTGCTAAATACCCACGTCGGGCTCTTGAACCTATTCTTATTAAAAAAGAACCCAAGCAACTTGGGAAGAATGTAGCTCGAGAAATATTTCCTACTCAACTAAGTCGTATTAGTATGGCTTGGAGAGGACCTGGTATTACCGATCCTGATGCTCCGGCTGTAGAGGTGCTCGCAACAATTCTTGGCTCGGGCGCCAGTTCTATTTTGAATCAAGAAATTCGTGAAAAAAAACAATTGGCTTATCAGGTTGGGTCTGGTTTTTTTGGACTCAGTGGGGATGAAGGTTTGATCTACGCTGGTGCTCTTGCTGACCCTTCCAAGAGGGATGCTCTGGAGGTAGAAATATTGAATCAAGTTGACGCTCTTGTAAAAAAAGGAGTTTCAGAAAAAGAATTAGAGAAAGCAAAAAATAGTATCCTTGCCGATCATTTTGCAAGTCTTACGACTGTCAGTGGAAGAGCCAGTGATTATGGTTCGAGTTGGCTGGAGACAGGAAATCCTAATTTTGGAAAAGAATATCTTGCTGCCATCGAACATGTGAACCTTGATGATATCAAGCGAGTTGCCTCAAAATATCTGCTCCCAGAGAGTCTTTCAATTGTTTCGCTCGATCCCATTCCAAATCAGTCGAATTCTCAAAAACCATCATCCGATTCAAAAATAACAGAGCGTCAGGTCCAGAAGTTTATACTTCCTAATGGACTGCGGCTTTTAGTCTGTGAGGATCATCGGCTGCCATTAATCTCTATGATGGCCATGTTTCGTGGTGGGCTGCTTGAGGAAAATGAGCAGGATAACGGAATATCAGAGCTTTTATCCAGTACGATTACGAAAGGAACAAAAAATCGTACTGCAGAAAATATTGCTCAGACCATTGAACAAGTAGGAGCTTCTATTGGAGCGGTTGCAGGAAGTAACAGCATCTCCGTTTCTGTCGATCACCTGATGACACCTCATTGTGAGGTCGGTCTCAACTTATTGGCAGAGGTCCTGATGGAGCCCACTTTCCCCAAAGAGGAGGTAGAACATGAAAAGTCGTCTCAGCTTGCAGCTATCAATGCTGAAAAGGATCAAATGCTTACCGTTGCTCAAAAACTTTTAAAAAGAAAACTCTTTGGTACTAACCCCTACGGTATGCCCCTGCTAGGAACTACAGAAACAGTTCCATCACTCACTTCAGAAATGCTTCAAGAATTCCGTCAAAAGCTCATTGTTGGCAAGAATGGAGTTGTTGCTATTTTTGGAGATGTCAAAAGCTCCGAAGTGATAGACATGGCTACAAAGGCTTTTGAAAAGATGCCTGCGGGTGTTCTGCTCTCTCAATCCCCTGCTAAGCCTGTTGCTCTGAATTCCTCCATTGTGGCTTCTGCTACGGAACAAAAGCAGCAGGCAGTTGTGGTGAAAGGGTTTCTTACGGTACCTGCGACAAGTCCAGATCGTCCCGCACTGGAGCTGCTCGACTCTGCATGCAGTGACTTAGGATCTCGTTTTTTTGATCGCATACGAGAAAAGCAAGCGCTTGCCTATTACGTTGGGGCCTCCACCTCCATGGGTCTTGCTGGTGGATCCTTTGTTTTTTATATGGGAACCGACCCAGAGAAACTAGCTCATGCTTCCAGTGAGTTTAATGATGAAATAGACAAAGTAGCTCACGAGGGATTACGAGATGAGGAACTAGTCAAGGCTAAGAAGAAAGTACTTGGAGAAGAAGCGATCGCGATACAATCCAATGCAGGTCTTGCTGCCCGTTGCCTAAGCGAAGAACTTATGGGCCTTGGGTTTGATCACTACCTCAGTCGCACAAAAGAAATTAATAATATTACGCTAGAGCATCTCAATAACGTGATAAAAAAATATTTCAATGTCCCTGGGTCTGTAGAAGTGACAGTAGCACCCACGGTGCTAGACAAGAAGAGTTAACCCGCCTATTTCAT
>WBXG01000092.1 GCA_008932965.1 Verrucomicrobiota bacterium | reverse complement strand
TTGGGCAAAACAAAAGGGACGATGACCAGTTTGAATCTCTTAGCAAATACGAGTTTATCAACCCCTGATGAATTTAAGCAGCTCGTGATCAAAGAAAAAAATGGAGTGCTGGTCCATTTAGAAGATGTAGCAGATGTGGAGCTTGGTGCAGAGGATTACAATTCTAATATCAGTTTCAATGGAAAGAATGGAATTTTTATGGGGCTTTGGTGTTTACCCACGGCCAACACATTAGAAGTAGTTAAACATATTAGGGCAGAACTGCCACAGCTTCGGGCATTGCTTCCTTCGGGAATGAAACTTGATGTTTCCTATGATTCTTCGATCTACATAGAACATGCTATTACAGAAGTCACGCATACATTGATAGAAACGCTCATAATCGTCGTCATTGTGATCTTTCTTTTTCTTGGATCCTTTCGCTCGGTGTTAATTCCAATGGTCACAATTCCTATTTCGCTGGTTGGGACGGCGCTTATTTTGTTAATAGCTGGATTTACGATTAATCTCCTTACCTTGCTTGCAATTGTATTAGCAGTAGGTCTCGTGGTGGATGATGCTATTATTGTGGTTGAGAATATTGAACGCTATCTTCAAAAAGGGCTCTCTCCTTACCATGCATCGATGAAAGGGGCACGCGAACTTGTAGCTCCTATTATTGGGATGACGATGACTTTAGTTGCTGTTTATACCCCGCTTGGTGTTCAATCTGGGCTGACAGGAGCGCTCTTTCGAGAATTTTCCTTAACACTTGCAGGAGCTGTGGTTATTTCCGGGATTGTTGCGCTAACACTTTCTCCAATGATGTCCTCCTTACTGTTACGTGCTGATGAAAATAAAACAGGGTTTTCAGGAGTTATAAGTAGGTGTTTTTCGGGGTTGCAAGAGCAGTATAAAAAAATGCTCACGAGCCTACTTCATTACCGAGGAGCTATTTTAATAATGGCCCTTCTTTGGATAGCCTTGCTTCCGGTTCTCTACTTTTTTTCTAAGAAGGAGCTTGCTCCACAAGAGGACAAAGGAATAGTGAGCTGTATTATAGAAGCAGCACCGAATGCTACGGTGGATCAAATATTGATCTACACGCAACTGCTCAATGGTATTTTTAAAGATCTTCCAGAAACAGAAAAGTTTTTCCAATTAGTCAACTCGGGATCAGGATCTGCAGGAGGTCACTCGGGGATCATCACAAAACCATGGAAGGAGCGTCAAAGAACAACCCAAGAATTAGTTCCTATCTTGAATCAAAAGGTTGCTGAGATTCCTGGGGTTCGTATTTTTGCAACAGTACCTCCTCCGCTCCCAGGAGGAATGAAACTTCCGATCAATTTCGTTGTTTCCGGAATGGTAGAGCCAGAACAGCTCTTAAAAGTCACCCATCAACTCATGAGTGCTGCAAATCAGAGTGGTCTCTTTAGTTATGTGGATGATGATCTAAAATATGATCAGCCACAGCTTGAAATCACCTTTGACCGTAATAAAGTCTCTTCACTGGGGCTCAACCTACAACAAGTTGCATCGGACCTGAGTGTTTTATTCAGTGGGGCCTATGTCAATCGCTTTAGTATTCAAGGACAGAGTTATAAAGTTATCCCTCAAATCAAACGAGAAGATCGCTTGAATTCCGATCAATTGAAAAAAATTTATGTGACTGGTCCTCCAATCATTCCTTTGGATGCTCCTCCAGGAACCAAGCCACAACCTCAGCTTATCCAGCTCTCTACCTTTGCCTCGTTCAAACAAAGTACTCAACCACGGGAATTAAAACATTTTCAGCAGATGAATTCTGTATCGATTACCGGAGCGCTAGCCCCAGGAGTTTCGTTGGACGAGGGGTTGAAGTTTTTAGAAAAAACTGCATCCAAAATAGTACCCTCTGGTTATGTGATCGATTATGCAGGAGAGTCGCGTCAGTTACACACGGAGGGGAATCGATTGTTAAAAACAATGCTCTTTTCCTTTCTTTTTATTTTTTTAGTCCTTGCTGCTCAGTTTGAAAGCTTTCGAGATCCCATCATTGTCCTCTTTGGGTCTGTTCCACTGGCACTCTCTGGGGCACTTCTGTTTAGTTTTTTGGGATGGACCACAATTAACATTTACAGCCAAGTCGGACTCATCACACTTATTGGTCTTGTCTCTAAGAATGGAATTTTAATCGTTCAATTTGCAAATCGACGACAACTTGAAGGAATGAGCTCCTGGGATGCCATCATTGATGCTGCCTCAATTCGTTTACGTCCTATTTTGATGATTTCAATTGCAACTATTGCCGGGCATCTTCCATTAATCTTTGCAAAGGGACCTGGTGCTGCAGCACGCAATAGTATTGGGATCGTATTGGTGAGTGGTATGGCTATTGGAACTCTTTTTACTCTTTTTGTAGTCCCGGCAATCTATCTTTTTATCTCTAGAAAAAAAACATTAGCTAGCAAGCATTACCTCCATGGAAATGCCTTCGAGCATACTATTACGTTGGCATAACCCGGATATTTACTGCTTTCCAAAAATAGCTGATCCGACTCGAACCAAGGTGGCCCCTTCTTCAACAGCCACTTCATAATCATTACTCATACCCATGGAGAGGGTGGGTAGAGGAATGCCTGCTTGTATGGCAAGCTGATCACGTAAGAGGCGTAATTGAGAAAAAATGGATCGTGATGTTTCTGGATCATCCGAAAGTGGAGCCATGGTCATGAAGCCCTCAACTTGCAACCGTGGTAGGCTTAAGAGTTTTTCCAAGAGATTTTCTAAATCGTGAGGAACAAATCCATATTTACTGCTCTCAGCTGAAATATTGACCTCAAGCAAAACCCGTGGAAAAAGACCTAAGTCTGAGGCAATGCGATCCATTTCTAAGGCTAATTCAAGACTGTCAATACTATGAAATAGCTCGAAAAGGGGAAGGAGTTTGCGCAGCTTGTTTTTTTGTAAATGTCCAATGAAATGGAATCGTGTTCTTGCTGGAAGAAGGGGAATTTTAACGCTTGCCTCTTGAAGTCGACTTTCTCCAAAGACAGAAACTCCAGCATCTAGGGCTTCTCTCATTTTTTCAATAGGATGCTTCTTAGAGATCACCACTAGACCGATATCAGAGGGATGACGACCAGAGCGTTCAGCGGCAGCAATGATGTTCTCCCGGACACTATTGAGACGTTCAGAAATATTTGTAAGAGCGATCATAGAATTGAAGTAATACCACCTTTAAAATAATTAACCCGGATATTTCATACTGAAGTGTCATGAGGCGCCGTGCAAAGCTTATAAGTACAAGGCGGGCGAAGGATTGGGATGCCGGGCTGTATGTCTCATACTGCCCAAATCACAATTCGAGACCAACGCAGTAATGAGGAGCTTTCCACAAGCCGTAATAGATTTAGTGTGAAATA
>WBXG01000091.1 GCA_008932965.1 Verrucomicrobiota bacterium | reverse complement strand
GGGCGAAGGATTGGGATGCCGGGCTGTATGTTTCATACTGTCCAAATCACAATTCGAGACCAACGCAGTAATGATGAGCTTTCCACAAGCCGTAATAGATTTAGTGTGAAATATCCGGGTTAAAGCCAGGGCAATCTCCCCCGCGGTCTCCCGACCGCCGGTGGTGTCTCCATCAGGATTCGCGGTGCCTCACGACGAACCAGTAGGAAATATGCGGGGCCCCCTATTTTGCTTGCACTTGAAAACTTGCGATCATCAGATTGTTATGAGAGAGTCAATTCATGCTGTATTCTTTTGATCTTCATCTTCACACCTTCTTTTCACGGGATGCTACGGATTCCCCTGAGAGCATGATTGATGCTGCCAAAAAACGGGGTCTTAGTGGTATTGCAATCACCGATCATGACACTTGTGAAGGAGTCGATTACTTGCGTCGCAAAGGACTTCTTCGAGACGATGGAGAGGCAGTCGATGGGTTCCTTATTATTCCTGGAGTTGAAGTCTCCACTCAGGAGGGACACCTCCTGTGCCTGGGCACGACCTTACCTTTCATGAAGAGAGAGCCTGCTAAAAAAGTGATCTCTGCAATTCATGAACGTGGAGGTATTGCCGTAGCTCCGCACCCTTTTGATCGGTTCCGTGCTGGCATTCGCGAGGAAGTGTTAAACGATCTTGATTTGTCTGCTATTGAAACATTTAATGCGGCTATTTCGCTCAACCTCTTCAATAAACATGCTGCCACTTATGCTGCGCACCGAGGGCTTGCTAGAACAGCCTCGAGTGATGCTCATCAGGCCTCAACAGCTGGCATTAGCTCTACAAGCTATCAATTACCTGAATTGTCACTCTCTGCTTTTCTTGCTGCAGTTCCAAATGGGGGAATTCTTTTAGAAAAAAAACTCTCTTTTCAACAATTCATGAAAAAAAATTGTAAGAATTGGATCAGTCAATTGCAATCTCCCTCACCAAAAAAGCACTAAAAAAACCACAACAATCAAAACCTCTTTTTATGAGTCAAATAACAAAAGCCAACTCAGGCCCAGAAAGGTTAAGCCCATTAAGCACTACTGATTTAAGCCCCACTCCTCAGGCTTCGCCCATTGGTAATTTAGCAAATCATCAAGTAAAAGATATTACGACTCAGGGCAAAAAAGCTGTTTCCTTTAGCGATACTCTAAAACATTATGAATCTGTAAACGAAGGAGAGAGCGCCCCAACCAAAGAGCTCGTTAGCTCACTTAAAAAGGTAAATCCAGGTTCTCAGCTTAGTGGGCCAGCAAGTGGTGAAGTAATAAATTTATCTCGAGAAATTACAGCCTGGGCCTCTAAGTTGAAAGAAGAACGAGATCTTGATTCTAAGCAAGCAAAGAATGCACTCACTTATTTGGAAAAAAGGCCACAAGCTCTCATGACGCTCCCAGAAAATACAAAACAAGAATTAAAGGCATGGTCTCACATTGCTGAACAACGAGCTAACAATGCAGGCACCTATATTAGCATGATGCAACTAAGATCTCGATTTTTAAGTGGAGAAAAAGTGAACGCGCAAGACTTTAAAAAAGCAGATTCTCACATCTATTGTGGGACTCATCTAGAGGATCTCAAGGAAGACTGGGAGTCCATGAAGCAGGATGAGAAGTGGGCACAAGAAGATACTAGCCACAATCCCATTAAAAAAATTGCATTAGAACTAGCTAGGAAGTATGAAACATCGACTCAAATGGAGGCAGCTAAAGACACAATGCGCGCTATGGCTTTAGGGCTTAACGAATCGTTAAGTCCAACAAGTAGAAATCAAACTAAATTATTTCAAACTCCTCCTTCAGCAGAAAGCAGTGGTTCAGAAAATGATAGTGACCCTGACTCTCAAAGTGATCTAGCATCTCCCTCTGGACGCTACCGCACGGCCCCTGGAGGAACTCCTGATTATGAAACAGGACCATTAGATATGCATGGTGATCCAATAAAAAGAGGTATCTGATCTTAACTCTAACCTTATTTTACCCTCACCGCATTTTTACGATCGAGCTTGAGCACTCCTCCTACGCTAAGTTCAATCACCCTTTTAGGATCTGAAATTTTTTCTCCTGACCAGGTCACACTTCCGCCCTCAATAAGACGGCGTGCATCACTACGTGATTTGGTGATGCCAAAGGATTGTTGAAAGGCCTCGACAACTAATGAGGTGATATCGTTGGGTTGATTAGTCATTGGAAAATACTCGGGGAGTTCTGCAGCCTCGAGATCGCGCTTTGAAAAGCGAAGCTCAAATTCTCCACGAGCATCATGAGCAGCTTGTGTCGTGTGATAACGTCCCACAAGGTGCTCTGCTAGTGATTTCTTAGCCTCCATAGGATGCATGGTAAGATCTAATTTCTCACCAAGCAAAAGTGTGTAGTAGCTTTCCATGAGTTCGTCAGAAATACTCATTAGTTTACCAAACATGGAGCTAGGAGCTTCATCAACACCCACAAAATTTTCAAGGCTCTTACTCATTTTCTGAATACCGTCGAGTCCTACGAGCAAGGGAAGAGTCATGACAACCTGTTCCACCTGTTTTTCCTCACGTTGGAGATCGCGTCCCACCAACAAATTAAAAAGCTGATCGGTTCCCCCTAGTTCAACATCAGACTGGACCATCACTGAATCCCATCCTTGCATGAGCGGATATTGGAGTTCATGAAGATGAATGGGATGACCTTGATCCAATCGATTACGGAAATCTTCTCTCTTTAACATCTGCTGAAGCGTGACACGACTATTGAGGGAAATCACCTCAGCAAATCGCATAGGAGCAAGCCACTCGCTATTGAAACGGACCTCTGTTTTTTCGGGATCTAAAATTTTAAAAGCCTGGGATTGATAACTCTTGGCATGCTCTAAAACTTGCTCATGCGAGAGTGGAGGTCGAGTCACCGAGCGCCCACTTGGATCCCCTATCATCGCAGTATAATCACCAATAATGAGGATCGCTTGGTGACCAAGCTCTTGAAATTGTCGTAATTTTTCTAACACTACCGTATGTCCTAGATGAATATCTGAGGAGGTAGGATCAACCCCCAGCTTGATTCTAAGAGGTCTTCCAAGAGCTAGTTTTTTCTGAAGCTCGATCTTGCAGTGGACTTGAACACACCCTGCAATGAGCTGCTGTAATTGATCAGTAAAAGGGGTCATAAAAAGTGGATTCTACATCATTAAGGCTAGCAACACCATCTTAGATTCATCGCTTGATTGTTCCCCAATATTGTTTTCTCTTAGCCCGGATATTTCTACTGATCGTGACTAGGAGGCCGCGAAGGCTGATGGGGTAAGGCAGGCGAGCATTTTGATGCAGGGCTGTATGTGTACATACTGCCCAAATCAAAATGGGAGTCTAACGCAGCATCC
>WBXG01000090.1 GCA_008932965.1 Verrucomicrobiota bacterium | reverse complement strand
GTCTCGAATTGTGATTTGGGCAGTATGAAACATACAGCCCGGCATCCCAATCCTTCGTCCGCCTTGTACTAATAAGCTTTGCACGGCGCCTCATAACGATTCAGTATGAAATATCCGGGCTAGTGTGAATCTATTTTCTCTTTTTATCATCTCTGTTAATTTTTTTGAATGCGTCATTTTAAAAGTCTCCTCGAATCCCACTGGTCACTAGGACGTTTCGTTTGTGTGGGACTTGATAGCGAGTTTTCAAAACTTCCTACATCTGCCTTAAAAAGGGACCACGAAGGAAGAGTAGATATTGCTGCTAGTCTTATTGCTTTTAATAAAGCCATCATTGAAGCTACCCATGATATTGTTTGTGCCTATAAACCAAACACTGCTTTTTATGAAGCTTATGGTGTTGCTGGAATGGTGGCTCTTGAAAAAACAGTCTCCCTGATTCATGAAATCGCTCCGACAGTTCCTGTGATTCTCGATGCCAAGCGGGCTGATATTGGTAATACTAACAATGGGACGGTAACTTTTGCATTTCACTATCTCAAAGCAGATGCGATCACACTCCACCCTTTCCTCGGCAAAAAGGCCCTCGAGCCATTCTTAGCGTGCAAAGAAAAAGGAATCATTATGCTTTGCCGCACTTCCAATGAAGGTTCGGGGGAATTTCAACAGCTCTCCGTCAATGGAGCCCCCCTCTATCAAGTCGTGGCACAGCGTGTCGCAACGGAATGGAATGGCAACAGTAACTGTGGTCTTGTGGTAGGAGCGACCTATCCTGAAGAAATAAAAGAAGTTCGGCTTCGTGTTGGAAATATGCCTCTCCTTATTCCAGGAATTGGAGCTCAAGGAGGATCGGTTGAAAAAACAGTTGCAGCGGCCCGTGATGAGCTTGGCTCGGGGATGATCATTAATTCCTCACGTGGTATTATTTTTGCTTCGAGTGGAACAAATTTTGCAGAAGCTGCTCGTTGCGAGACTGAAAAGCTTCACCACCAGATTAAAAGGGCTCTATCATAAAGCTACGTAAGAAATTTCCTGATCAGTTATGACCCTTGTTTTATGAATCAATCACACATTTTAGAAATACTGAGCTCGCTTCAAGCACTCGTTACAGAAAGCCATATCGTCTATACCTCGGGTAAACATGGATCATCCTATATCAACAAGGATGCACTCTATCCCCATTCTGCAGAAACATCCCAACTCTGTCGTCTTTTTGCAGAATATTTTGCTCAGGACGCTATCGATATTGTCATCGCTCCTGCGCTAGGCGGGATCATCCTCTCGCAGTGGACAGCTCATCATCTTTCTCAGCTCCACAAACGTGAAGTACTCGCTCTCTATGCAGAAAAAATAGAAGGGACGAAGGACTTTGTCATCAAACGTGGTTATGACAAACTCCTACCTGGTAAAAATGTCCTAGTATTAGAGGATGTGCTTACTACCGGTGGTTCTGTAAAGAAGGTCATAGAACTTGTGCGCACCCACGGTGGGAATGTCGCAGGCCTCGGTGTCTTATGTAATCGTGGTGGAGTTACTCAAGAAGAAGTAGGCTCTGTTCCAAAACTCCAGGCTCTCGTTTCTGTGAGTCTCGAAGCCTGGGAACCAGAACACTGTCCGCTTTGTGCTCAGGATATTCCGATCAATACCAATGTGGGAAAGGGACGGGAGTTTTTAGAACAAAAGAAAAAATCCTACTAATATCTCTTGTGCCTCTCTTCCAACTCCATCAAGTCACCCTCAGCTATGGCCTACTACCACTGCTTGATCATGTCGACCTTCAAATAGAGCCTGGAGAACGTATTTGTCTCGTAGGGCGTAATGGAACCGGAAAAACAAGCCTCATGCGACTCATGACTCGTGAAGAGACCCCATCAGAGGGAGAGGTTATCTGCGCACCTGGTACTGTAGTGACCTATCTTTCACAAGAAATTCCTGATCAGATCACAGGGTCAGTCATAGAAGTCATACGCTCTGGACTTCCCCTAAACAACACCGAAGAGGAATGGGAAAGTGACATGCGCCTCGAAGCTTTGGCAGAGAAAATCTCCCTGCGAGGCGATGATTCCTTTAGTTCCCTCTCTGGAGGTCTCAAGCGCCGAACCCTTCTAGCACGTGCCCTTGCAGGAAAACCTAACTTACTTCTTCTTGATGAACCGACCAACCACCTGGACCTTGAAACTATCCTCTGGTTGGAAGATTTTTTACTCACCACTCCCATTACCCTGTTTTTTGTAACTCACGATCGTGCTTTTTTAAAAAAACTAGCAACCCGAATTGTAGAATTAGACCGAGGAGCTCTCACAAGTTGGAACTGTGATTACAATACTTATTTAGAAAGAAAAGCTTCTTGGCTAGAGTCAGAAGGAAAACAATGGTCTTCTTTTGACAAAAAACTTGCCCAAGAAGAGGCATGGCTACGCCAAGGAGTGAAAGCCAGAAGAACCAGGAATGAAGGGCGTGTACGTGCTCTCGAGAAACTACGCCAAGAGCGTAGTGAACGCCGCGAACGAAGTGGAAAAGCACGCCTCTCGTTACAACATACTTCTCTTTCTGGACAAAAAGTCATCGAAGCAAAAGAGGTGAGCTTTGCTTATGAGGGAATCAATATTGTGGATCACTTTACCACAACGATCTGGCGTGGTGATAAGATCGGCATCATAGGCTCCAATGGAACGGGCAAAACCACACTACTCCAATTGCTTCTTGGAAAAATAACCCCTCACTCCGGCTCTATTCATCTAGGAACAAAGCTTGAAATTGTCTATTTCGATCAACTGCGAGGAGCCATTGATCCAGAAAAAAGTGTTGCAGCCAATGTTGCTGGCGATAGTGATACTGTAGTTTTTCAAGGACGTCCACGTCACATTCATAGCTATCTTGAGGATTTTTTATTTCATCGTGAACGCATTCGGATGCCAGCAAAAGTCCTCTCGGGAGGGGAACGCAATCGCTTGCTTCTTGCAAAACTTTTTCTCCAACCCGCCAATGTTCTGGTGATGGATGAACCGACCAATGACCTTGATGCAGAAACAATGGAGCTCTTAGAAGAATTGGTTTTAGAGTACAACGGGACACTCCTTCTGGTTTCCCACGATAGAGCTTTTTTAAATAGTGTAGTGACGAGCACACTTGTTTTTGAAGGTAATAGCAAAATTACGGAATATGATGGAGGTTATGATGATTGGGTTACTCAGCGCCCCACTCCCAAGCCTGAAGCGACTCTATCCCTCTCCCGTATCGAAAAAAAAACACTACCTTCCAAACAAAAATCGCAGACTCTTTTTTTTCTCAAACGGGAAGAGCTCGAGTTGAGTGAGCTTCCGCTCCTCATCGAACAACACGAATCAGAAAAAGAAGCCCTCCTAGCACAGCTCTGCGATCCTGAGTTCTACAAAAAAGAGCCTCAAAAACTTCCTAAAATAGAACGCTCCATTGCTATTCTTGAGGAGCAGATTGCTCGAAGTTACGCTCGCTGGGAGGAACTCGAGGAAAAGCGCAAAAATCAATTTACCCCAACTTGAAGAAGTTTAAGAAGTTTAATGAACAAGCCGGTTTAACCCGCATATTTCATACTGAATCGTCATGAGGCGCCGTGCAAAGCTTATTAGTACAAGGCGGGCGAAGGATTGGGATGCCGGGCTGTATGTTTCATACTGTCCAAATCACAATTCGAGACCAACGCAGT
>WBXG01000089.1 GCA_008932965.1 Verrucomicrobiota bacterium | reverse complement strand
AGAACTCTTCAGTAGATGGAAAGAAGTCACTCTCATTCCACTTCCAGATACCATCTCCCAAAGTGATCGATTGCTCAAAACCAGTACAAGCAGCTTCCAAGTACAAAGAGCTCCAAACGGAACCTCTCTCTATCCATCGATGGCAGGAGAAGAGATTGCAGAAACCTCAACCATTTCAGAAATCATGGAAGGGATCCTTGGAATCGTCCTAACCAGTGGTGGAATACGAGAATACAGCCTCCACTCGAGAGCCTCTGAAAGAGTAAGCCCTCATTTGCATCCTGATCCTGTGAGAAATGATAGTTCTTCCAATCCTTTAAATAATAACCATGAAACTCAGGGGTCCTTTGAAGGAAATTGGGTAACTCCTGTTAGTCAGGATAGAGTTACAACAAGATATCGACTTACGGATACTGGCTTGGAAGAAGGCATTCGATTTGCAGGAGAAAATGGAGGAATAGCTACATGGGAGCTAACGGACCGTTTTAATAAAAATGATCTAGGAGATGAAACTTGGGAAGAAGTCATTCCTGAATCGGAATCATTATTATTGGATAATGATATTGATCAAAGATTTTTTGACAATCATAGCCGTAGCGATGGTATCACTAAAAAAATTGAATTTTATCAACAAAGACTTGAGGCAGCAGAGACTCAACAAACACAAAAGGAAAGAGAGAAGTTTACAAATCTTATTAGCGTTTTAACAGCAGCTCGTAATTATCAATATTCAATAATCACTCATCTTGCAAATGGTCCAACCTCTCCTGATCCTAAAATAGAATCACTTCAACGCGTATCTAGAATTTCAGATGCGATGAAGCTCGATGAACGCCCCAATAAAATCGAATTGATAGCAGAAAAACTGGAATACGATTACGCTCAACTAGCGACTTATCAAGAGAGAGTTCAAGCGCTACAAAGTAAGATAGAGATAGCCCAACAAATTGAGCCAATGGGAGAGGACGATCCTGCGTTCATTGGCATGGATCATCTCCTTAATGCGATCACTCATCAGTCTGAGCTCATTGAAGCCAGAGTTGCTTCTGCCACATTGTTACGCCCACCTTATGAAACGCTGAGTAAAGACCAACAAGCCGATCTTTTAGCGAATAAGTGGCTTTGCATTAAAGAAGAAGCGCTGGCTCAAAGTGAAGATCTACTCGCTCAAGTTTTATTGCTTCCTCTTGGTAATAACCGGTCCTATTTAAATAGAGCAGCAGGAATATTTCAAAAATTAGCTCAGGAAGCACAAAAGCCAGAACCTAAGCAACAAAGTATTGATTGGTTTACTCAGTCAGCAGGTATGTTTCAACAAGCCGCAGAGGCAGAAGCTGCAGGTCTGAATAAAAAAGCAGTTGACCTTCATGATGCAGGGTGGGCTCTTTTTAATACAGCTCTGGAAACACAAAAAACAAATCCAAATCAACAAAGTATTAATTGGTTTACTCAGTCAGCAGGCATGTTTCAACAGGCCGCAGAGACAGAAGCTGCAAGTCTGAATAAAAAAGCAGTTAACCTTCATAATGCAGGGTGGGCTTTTCTTAATGCAGCTCAGGAAGCGCAAGAGACAAATCCTAATCAACAAAGTATTAATTGGTTTACTCAGTCAGCAGGCATGTTTCAACAAGCCACAGAGGCAGAAGCTGCAAGTCTGAATAAAAAAGCAGTTTACCTTAATAATAGAGGGAATGCTCTTTTTAATGCAGCTCAGAAAGCACAAGAGCTAAATCCTAATCAACAAATGAGTCAACAAAGTATTGATTTGTTTACTCAATCAGCAGGCATGTTTCAACAGGCTGCAGAGACAGAAGCTGCAGGTCTGAATAAAAAAGCACTTGACCTTCATAATGCAGGGTGGGCTTTTCTTAATGCAGCTCAGGAAGCACGAAAGCCAAATCCTAATCAACAACGTATTCAGCAATACTTAAAAGAAGCAGAAGATTGGAAAATTAGAGCTGAACAAACTGATCAAGCTTGTACTATTAGTTAGAGAGAAAAGATAAAATAATTTGACTCTGTCCCTAATGTCCAAGTCAAAATGAGAGTCTAACACAGCATTCATCTGGCTTTCCTGTCTCCGCAGGTGATTAGTATGAAATTCTAATGGAATGGGTATAAGAACCTGCAACTTGCAGCATAGTTCTACCCATTTCTCCGAACGGAGATGCTTACCGTGCTTTAGAGTATTTGCGAACGGGTCCTTTGCTAAAGGATTTTTTAGCAAATCTCCCTCCCTCGCCTGCCCCTCTAGAATCACTACGAGGAGCATTGTAATGGCCGTGACTGCTATGATCCCTTTCGCGACCACGCTGTCCGCTCTCCCCTCTTTCACTTTTGTAATTTTTACCACGTGCAAAATGAGAATCCTCCTGATCGCGATCACGAGAATTCATAGATTTTTCCTTGAGTGCTAGTGGAGGAACATCCGTAGAAAGGCCAAGCAAGAGAGAGAAAAGAGCCGAAGAGATATCAGTGGAATGATGCCCTGCCTCTAAAAGACGATCCATGATGATATCATGTTTTTTATAAGAAGAAGCCTCAAGCGTTTTTAAAAGTTTTGAATAAAGCAGCTCTGCTCTTTTGCCTTCTACTTCCACTGCAGTAGGGATAATACCGCGATGAATTTTTGTCTTTGTATAGCGCTCAATAAACTGAAGTTTATAAATGTCACGACCACTCACAAAAGTCATTGCCATTCCTTTTTTACCAGCACGACCCGTACGGCCGATGCGATGGACATAATCTTCGGGATCATAAGGTAAATCATAATTCACAACAAGCTCGAGATTATCAACATCGATACCACGTCCGGCGACATCGGTGGCTACAAGAAATTCAAATTCGGAATTTTTGAATTTATTCATCACACGGGTGCGCTGCCCTTGAGGAATACCACCATGCAGACGGTCTGTAGAAAATCCTTGAGCGAGCAGTGCATCAGCAAGTTCATCGACCATACGTTGCGTATTACAAAAAATAATACCCAGCTTGTAACCATGAAAATCGATGAGACGAATAAAGGCCTCTGTCTTCATCCGTGGCTGAACTTCATAAAAAAATTGTTCCACCGTTGGAACTGTTAATTCCTTCTGCTCAATCTTCACCATTTGGGGGTCCTTTGAAAAACGATTGATCAAATCTCGGATTGGCTTAGAAAGAGTTGCTGAAAAGAAAACAGTCTGACGTTCTTTTGGAGTGCTCTCAAGAATCCTTTGAATATCATCACGAAAACCCATATCAAGCATGCGATCAGCTTCATCAAGGATCACCATTTTTAATTGATGGAGTTTGAGCGTTCCCCGTTCTAGGTGATCAATAAGTCGACCTGGTGTTCCTATCACAATCTGAACCCCTTTTTTAAGTTCAAATAATTGTCGTTCATAGGAAGCTCCACCATAAATAGGAACACAATGAATAGAACGTTTAAAAGCAGTTAACTTATACACCTCATCCGCTACTTGAGTTGCAAGTTCGCGGGTTGGACACAAAATGAGTATCTGAACACCTGTCACATCAGGATCGATTTTTTCAATAGCAGGAATAGCATAAGCTGCTGTCTTTCCAGATCCTGTTTGAGATTGCCCTACAACGTCGACCCCCGTCATTAACATTGGTATAGCTGCTGTTTGAATTGGCGATGCTTCTTCAAATCCGAGCTGAGCAACTGCTTTAATAATTTCTTGCGAGACTCCGAGAGCCTCAAAGGTACGTTTTT
>WBXG01000088.1 GCA_008932965.1 Verrucomicrobiota bacterium | reverse complement strand
TCAACCCCCTCAGATCGAGCACTCACTCTTGCCACTATCATTGATCACAACTTGCCTCACTTTAAAGAACGGGATCCCACTCTCAAAAACCTTCCTGAAGCAGATCAAAGGCGCTACCTCCATCGTCTAGCTGCCTGTATTGTGAATTATATTTCTCCAGAACAAGAACCGATCTTAGTCAATGGAGGCGAACCTGCAGGAGCAGCGCTAACCCCTCTTGTGACTCAAATAGCAGAGCGCTGCCGACTACAGGAGCAGACAAGTAATAGCGTGACCATTGAAAATCAATACTTCATTCAACTCTGGAATCCTTATACCACACCAATCCCAGCTGGTGGTAAGGCTACCTTCAAGCTAGAGAACCGCCAGCGGCTTCATTTTGGAACTGCTTTACAAACACCCTTTGAGGATTATTTTCAAATCCACAGTGCTGTTTCTTTAATCTATCCGAATGAATCCATTGTTGTTGATTTTCCTACGCAGACTCAAACGTGGCATTCACCAAGCAGCGTCTCTCACTCAGAGCATCCCTGCTGCCTTCAAGGACCGGAGGGAAATGCCACCCCAACACTCCATCAAGCCTTCACATTTCTCTGGAATGACCATCTCGTGATGATGAGCCGCAGGCCCCCCATTGGACCTGGACTTGCTGAGGGAGGGTTAGAACACGATGCTCAATCACTCATCGATAAGCAGAATTTTTGGCAATGTAACTTTATTCCTACCGAGGGAGATCGTGCCGGACATTTTCGTTTTGTCGGAGATCCACGAGAAAATTATTTGAGCAACTATCTCTGGAAATCGTATTCGAGTGAAAAAAGTTATCTCACCGAAACCCGTTGGAAGGGGATCATGAGCATGGTGAGTTCAGAGCGTCTTTTTGATCCAGCAATATCCTGGAGAAATCGTGATTTTGTCCCAGTAAACCCTGTAGCTGGTAATCACCCCTCCTCCCGCTCCATGACTCCCTTAGAGACTCCCTCCTCCTACCTCGAGTCACGTGATTCTATCATGGCCCCCTTGGTCCTACGTCACGGACCAATGCAATCGATTGCCGAGCTCGGTAATATTAACGATCCAGCTCAAGCAGATGATCTTGGGGCAGCTCCCCTAGCTGGTGCAAGCGATCATCAAAGTAGTATCTATGCCTCTGGAGGAGGGCGCACACTTCGACTAGGACAGCCAGAGTTTTCCTATTGGGATAGACCAGGAAAGCGAGCCATAGAACTCATCGATCTCTTCACTGTTACTTCTACTAACAATACAACAGTAGAGATTAAAAAAAATGAAAGTGGAACACAGCATCCATCTATCTTCCCGGCTTCCGCAGGTGATCGGGATGAAATAAGCGGGTTAACCATCTGGAGGAAAGGACTCATCAATATTAATACAGCCTCTCATCAGGTTCTTAGCTCGTTGTTTTACGGAATCTCACCTACATCAGATGCTCGTTATACTCATTCAGCTATTTCTCAACGGACTGCCGAAGAGTTGGCTACCTTGATTGAAGAACATCGTCCCTATGAAAAACTCTCAGATCTTTATATCCTCACTCCACTTTTAGCGAATGCTACCACCTACACCCCTCCTCTCTCGACCAATGTTATCTCGGAGGGAAGGCCTTTAGCTGCGGTGTTTGACCGTGCTCGTGAGGAGCCATTAGGAAAAATGATCTCCCTTTGTACGGTGCAGTCTCGAGCATTTAGGGTTTATATTTTGGGAGAATCGCTAGGTGCTTCTTACTGCAAGGCCCCCAGAGCACTTCTGGAAGCCTCAATTGTTCTCCAACCGGAACATGAGAAGAGCAAGGAGACTCCCAGTTCTTCCGTATTCATTCCTGTGATCCAGAAAAAAGAATGGTTGCACTAGCCAATATTTCATCCCAATCTGCTCCGGAAGCCGGGAAGGCTGAAATATTTAGGCTAAGAACAACCGTTCTTTCAATTATTTTTCATTCAACTCTCTTGAATCACGTTGCTAATAATGAGAGCCAGCAATTGATAGATTTACTGGAGCAGCTATCGTATCGTTATAGTGGCACCTATCGGAGCGTAATTGCTGCCAGTGATCCCGAAATCAATGGGAAAATTAGTGTGAATAGTGCTATTAGTTACCGTGATACAGTTTCTAGAATCCCAATCGGTACCAATGTTTCCGAAATTAGTGTGAATAATGTTACTACTAATCGCGACACAGTTACTACAACTCCAATTGACATAAGTTTCATTGTAATTATTAGTTGATTGCACTGCTCCTATGCAAATCTCTCCTGCGTTAATGAGGATTGATGAAAATCCAGATGTCCCATTGTCGCCTATGATAGGTTCAGCATTATTTTCTTTAAGACTGGCTGGATTCACATAAGGGGTCTGATTTTTAAGACCCTTTAATCCTCCAACGGTAATAGTAATACCCGTTCCTGGCACTCGCACAAAGCCGACGGCATCATCAATAGAAAAGGCATAAACGTTTGCATTGAGATCATGATGGATGAGACGAACATAGGGATTCAGGTTATACTTACTAGTGTAGTCCGGATATTTGGTTCCTCCCGAAGGATCAGTTGTGATTCCCTCTTCAAGTGATATGTCCTGTTGTGAGAGAGTCGGTCCAAAAGCATCGGTAAATCCTAGGATACGGCCCGTAATGGCTTCATCAGTGGTACTGCCTCCATCCTCCTTAAAAGCATTCCAAACATCTGTGGCATTTTTTTGAAATGCATTACAAAAAGGGGATTGAGTTTCACAATCACTACAAAAATCAGGATTCATTGCCTTCTTCCAACGAGCGACTACATTTTCTAATCCTACGGTAGATCCCTCTTGAGCAACACGATCTCCTTGCAACATGAACTTTGAGGAGTCATGCGAAGAACGAGCCTGATCCAAGGCGAAAAGATTAAACCCACCAGGGATACTGTAGTAGGGAGTCTCGTTGGAGAGGAAAAAATAGGGCCATTGTTGATTCTTTACAAAATCAGCAATAATAGACTGAAATTCACTCAGATTTTTATCCGTGCCACTATAACCAACACTTCCATCTTCAACTTCAATTGCTAATGGAAGATAGACACTATCAACGTAGGAGACATCATAACCGACGTAATTGCCGCCACTGTTGTCGAAAGTATATTCGGCAAACTGATATGGATCATCCAAAGGCAACCCAGTTCCTTGTTCATCAACATGGACTGGAAATCCACTTACGGAACCTTGAACTTTAGGATTGGGAGCAGGGGGCGTTTGATTATAAACATAGACACGAGCTGCATTCCACCAACTGATGCCATCTTGCTCTTGAGGGACCTGAATGCTGATTGACTGATTTGCAGGAACTCCAACAACCTGATCAGAAATGTTTAGGTACAGAGAATAGATCCATATATTTGAGGCCCCCTCCGGTTTCAGAGTAACTTGAACGATCGGATAAATCGTTTTATCGGTATTATTAAAAATAGTAATATTTTTTGTCTCGCTTGGATCTGCATGCAACGAGGCCGCTACAAGGGTTAATAGAATACAAAGAAACAGTTTATTCAATGACATGGTTTTTCCTCCTTAAGAAGTGTTAATTGGGTTATCCCGAATATTTCCTACTCATCGAGTCTCTACAGGCGATCAGCATGAAATACCCGGGCTAGTTGAAAACTGAGAATTCATTCTTAGAACTAGTTTTATTCTTCTGCAATATAATTAACCCGGATATTTCATACTGATCGTGACGAGGAGGCCGCGAAGGCTGATGGGGTAAGGCAGGCGAGCATTTTGATGCAGGGCTGTA
>WBXG01000087.1 GCA_008932965.1 Verrucomicrobiota bacterium | reverse complement strand
TTCGATGAGAGAGTTTTCTGCCTCCGGAGGCATCTGGTTGCGAATCTCTGCTAGCTTTGTTTGAATTTGGCTCAGAATGGCATTCGGGTTTTGATTGAGTTGAAGATGCAATTTCACGGTGCTCAGCCCTTCCGTGCTAGTACTATCTATATAATCGATTCCCTCTGCCGAGGAGACGACTCTTTCTATCGGCGCTGTGATATAGCTACCAACTAAATTGGCACTTGCTCCTAAATAGGCGGTTGTAATGGAAATGACGGCAATATCACTACGGGGATATTCTCGAACGTGGAGAGACTGCACTGCCTCATAGCCAGCAGCAAAGATGATCAAATTGACCACTGCGGCAAAGACAGGACGCTTTATAAAAAAATCAGTTAATTTCATATCATTACTGCATTACAACACACCAGACAGGAGTGGAATGAACCCAAATATTTCATGCTGATCGTGACGAGGAGGCCGCGAAGCTCCTTAGTACTTGATGGGCGAAGGATTGTGATACCGGGCTGTAGGAGTCCCTACCGCCCCAATCACAATTCAACACCCACGCAGTAATAATAAGATTTCGACAAGTCGTAATAGATTTAGTGTGAAATATCAGGGTTAACTATCGACCGTTTTTGGCTCAAGATCATTCTCTGGTTGAACAGTATTGTTGATTTTCACAGGGCATCCAGGTCGAAGTTTAAAAACACCCGAAGTGACAATAGTGTCACCTACTTTGAGTCCACGAATGATTTCCACTTGATCTCCTTGGGCTGTTCCTAGCGTCACAGGCTGTTCACGAACTCCAAGATAAGGGACCTCATTCCCCTTTTTGAGTGATTCAATCACAAAGACAGAATCACCGTAGGGAGCATAATTAATTGCTGTTTCAGGAACAGCTATCACATTTTTCTTAGGAGGAAGGAGGACCTCAACGGTGACAAACATTCCCCCTCTTAGCAGCATATCTTCATTCTTAATACTCCCACTCACACCAATATTGCGCGTTACCGCATCCAACTCCGAATTAATTCCTGTAATGGTTCCTTCAAAGGTTTTGTGAGGTACCCCCTCCGCTTTGACACGGATGGCCTGTCCAGCATGAAGTTCGCTAAAATTTTGTTGAGGTAATGAAAAATTCACACTTAAGACATCAAGCAAATTGAGGGGAACAATCGGAGCTCCACTTTGAAGATATTGTCCTTCATTAATAAGACCAATTCCCAACATCCCATCAAACGGAGCATAGAGTGTCTTACGCCGAATCATCACTTTGATTTCCTCCAGAGCTCCTAAGGCCGAATCATATTGTGCACGGGCATCATCCAGAGTTGCTTTTGCTACAACACTCTTCTCACTCAAATTCATGGTCCGATCAAAGGTGCTCTTTGCTAGAACACACTTTGCCTCTGCAGAACGCAGCTGTGCCTCTTCTTGACGTGTATCGAGCTGCACAAGAAGATCTCCTTTGTGTACCATAGTACCTCCAGGACCCAGAGGAGTTTTATAAACAATACCTGGCAAATCGGCACTGAGCATGACTCCTTGAGCAGCACTTAAAGAGCCTACAGCCTGTAAAACAGGATACCAAATTTGTGCCTCCACCGCCATTGAGGTTACGGCTACTGGTGGGGTTTTGTAGGCATGGCTAGCTCGTGCCATTCCAGCAAGCTGAGTTTTTTTGAGGAGTCCCATACTGGCCATAAAAAGAACCATGGCAAAAATCACAAAAAAAGTAATCGTCACTTTTTTTCTTGGGGACGGTGATAGAGCGAGCGATTTCGATTCTTGTTCCGTGGTCATTTTCTTAAAACCAAACTATCCCTAAATATAAAAATTGTGGCAATGTGAATCGTAAAAAGAATCTATAGTTTATTAAATAGTGAGGTGCACGTTATAGGTTAACCCGGATATTTCATACTGATCGTGACGAGGAGGCCGCGAAGACAGATGGGGAAAGGCGAGCGATGAAGTCTGACGATGGCAGTGTGTATATACACTGGCCGAGGAAGACTTCGAGATCAACGCAGCATCCATCTGACTTCCTGGTCTCCACACGTTCTCCATAGTAGATAAGAATGAAATATCCGGGTTAACTCTTTTCTATGATAACTGAGTTCTATGAATATTTTTTAACAAAGCCTATTTCTTCCTGCCTTATGGTTTCTTTTATAATTCTTTTTTTGGGTGCTATTATTGGCTCTTTTCTTAATTGTCTGATTTATCGCCTGCCTAGGAATATCTCATTAATAGATCCAAAGCGCTCCTTGTGTCCCACATGCCACCATTCTTTGCCATGGTATGAAAATATACCGATCCTGAGCTGGCTTTATTTAAAAGGAAAATGTGCTCACTGCTATGCCCCCATTTCCTTTCGCTACCTACTTGTAGAAGTAATCACCTCTTTTATTTATTGGCTTTGTTGGGTGAAGCTAGGATTTCCACTCACCATAGTAGCTTGGATTTTTGCTCCACTCTTAATAACAGCAACTTTTATTGATTTGGAGCATTTGCTTATTCCCGATCAAATCACTCTTGGTGGTATCTTACTAGGAGCAGGATCCTCATTGCTTTTTCCTGAGTTTTTAGGAACTCACGCTCCGTGGAAGGCGCTTTTTTATTCGCTCTCAAGCGCTCTCACTGCTTATTTACTACTCTGGATCATTTTGGAACTAGGGAAAAAAGCTTTTGGAAAAAAACGTCTCTGCTGGAAAGAGCCACAGACACTCGAGCTTTTTAAAAATAATAATAAATTCTTTCTTAAATTAGGTGAGGAATCTGTAGCCCTTGAAGAGCTCTTCCCACGGACCTCTGATCGTATTGTGGCAGAATCAACACTCTGCGATATTGGAGAAAAAGAGTTTTCCTCTCAAAGACTGACCCTAGGTTTGAAAGAGATTTCTATTTCAGATCAATCCTGGAAGTTAGAGCAAGCTCTTCCTCTGCATGCACGGATCACTCAAATCACCTTTCCACGAGAAGCCATGGGGTTGGGTGATGTAAAATTTCTTTCTACTATTGGAGCTTTTCTTGGAATGAGGGGAATGCTTTTTTCACTTTTTGGAGGCTCCATCATTGGAGCCGTCACCGGGTCTCTCCTTGTAGTGATCACACGTGGTCGTCTTGGAAGGACACTTCCTTTCGGCCCTTACTTAGCACTGGGAGCATTGCTTTGGGTATTCTTTAGACAGGCAATCATGAATTTCCTTTAGCCCTTCGGCTTAAGTCTCTAGGATATCTCTTCCATGCCCAAGCCCAAGAATCCTAAAAAACTCACCTTCGCAGAACTCCTCCTAGCAGTTTGGAAGCCCTATTGTGATCTCTCCATTTTTCTTAAACCGTACCGATTGAGACTCATCTTAGGACTTCTCGCAGGGGTGGGCTTTGCAGCAGTCAATGGCTGTTTACCACTAGTCATTCAAAAAGTAGGAGGTTCTGTTTTTAAGGGGGGGATGTCTCAATCACAGCTTATGAGTGGGGCTTTCCAACAGGAAGGTCCTGGCATTGAAAAAGTACTTTGGATTTGTTTGCTAGTGCCGGTAATTATGTTGGTCCGAAGTCTCCTCTCCTATGCCAATACCTACTGTCTCACCTGGGTGAGTTTGAAAGTACTACGCGATATTCGCCGAAAGGTTTTTGGTCATCTCATGGAACAATCACTCGATTTTTTTAATCGTTCTCAATCAGGACGCCTCCTCTCCCGTGTGCTCAATGACACACGGGTGGCCCAAGAAGCACTCGTTGGCATCATTGGTGATATCATCAAGGAGCCCCTCACCGTTATTGCAATGGTGGTGGTGGTCATGCGTATCGATTGGAAATTTAGCTTTGTGACTCTTTTCCTTTTTCCAGTCTGTCTTGTACCGATCATCGTTTATGGACGTAAGGTTCGCAAAGCTGGAAAGGCCGAGGAAAATGAAGCCGGCATCATGGCTGTTATTTTACAGGAATCCTTTGCTGGTATTCGTGTGATCAAATCGTTTGCTCGTGAAAAATTTCAACTCGCCTTATTC
>WBXG01000086.1 GCA_008932965.1 Verrucomicrobiota bacterium | reverse complement strand
GGGCGAAGGATTGGGATGCCGGGCTGTATGTCTCATACTGCCCAAATCACAATTCGAGACCAACGCAGTAATGATGAGCTTTCCACAAGCCGTAATAGATTTAGTGTGAAATATCCGGGCTAGTCTTGATCTTTATTCAACAGGAGGTTAAAACAAACCTCCATTTATGATGAATCGAGTTGATTTTTCTCTCCAATCTACCAAAGAGCATTTTTCTTTTCATTTACCAGAGAAGGAAATTCATATCTGGTTAACCCGCATATTTCATACTGATCGTGACGAGGAGGCCGCGAAGTCTGATGTGGCAACACCGGCGGTCAGGAGTGCGCGGTGGGAGGCTGCCCTGCCTTTAGGCAGCCATGAAAGGGCGAGACAAGCGGGAGCGAGAGAGTCAACGCAGAGGAGTAGAAGTCCCTATCGCCCAAGTCAAAATAGGAGTCTAACGCAGCATCCCTCTGGCTTGCCTGCTTACTCAGGTGATCGGGATGAAATACTTGGTTTACCCCCACTTTATTCCCTTGGTGTTGACCCATCAATAGTCGATAAAGAAGAGCATAGTTCAGATTTTTCTTTCTTTAGAAAGAGAGCTCATCAATCACAAATAGGGATACATTTTTTATTAAGTCGCTATTTAGAGCTATCTCCCGAGCAGCTTCTCATTCAAAAAACAGAACGAGGAAAACCTATTCTAGCAAGTCATCCTGAGATCTCTTTTAGCATTGCTCATAGTGGAGATCTTTTAGTCTTAGCATTTGCACGTCACCCGATAGGAATTGATCTGGAACATGTAAGGCCTGTTAGGGGAGGGGCTATTGCCAAAAAATTTTTTACCATCAAGGAGATGAAGTTTCTTAGTGAAGTATCAGAAGAGGATTTTTTTTATCTTTGGACCGCTAAGGAGGCTGCTTTAAAAGCAGATGGATGTGGTATTACAGAGGGACTCCGAGAGGCTATCACTAATATAGAGGAACATTCTATACTAGGAGTTGATCTCCATGGGAGGTCCATATCGATTACACCTTGGTTTTTAAAAACAACGTTAAAAAAAGATTTTATTGGAGCTGTAGCCTCCTTTGTTTCACCAACTTTAATTCGCTGGTATGATTGCAGATCAGCTGATATCCTCTCCATTTAATGTCATTTCAGCAATTTCACTTATCAGACTCTGTTGTCCATGGGGCCCAACGCATGGGTTACATCGAACCAACTCCCATTCAACAAGAAGCCATTCCAAAAATTCTCCATGGTAAAGATCTCATCGCCTCAGCCCAGACGGGGACTGGAAAAACGGCAGCTTTTTCTTTACCTCTTTTAACATTGCTAGGCCCTGAAAAAGGGTATCCGCGAGCCCTTGTTTTGGAACCTACCCGCGAATTGGCCCTTCAAGTGGAGGAGGCTTTAAAAGATTTTTCTTTTTTCTCATCATTGCGTGTTGCTGTTCTCTACGGTGGGGTTGGCTATGGTGCTCAAAAAAAGAGATTGGAAGAGGGGGTTGATATTATTGTGGCGACTCCAGGACGTCTTTTAGATCTTTTAAATCAAGGACTCACAACCTTAAAAGATATTGAAATTCTCGTTCTAGATGAAGTCGATAGGATGCTCGATATGGGATTTTTGCCCGATGTTCGTCGTCTTGTGGAGCAGTGTCCTAAAAAACGCCAGACACTTCTTTTTTCAGCTACGATTCCTGAGGAAATTGAGCGTCTTTCAAGTTGGTGTATGATAGAGCCAGAGAAAATTAATATTGGAGAACGACGTTCTGCTGCAGAATCTGTTACTCACGCTTTCTATCCAGTAGCTGTGGCCCAAAAGTTTGAATTGCTTCAAACTCTTCTTGTGCGAACCGATTTTCAAAGTGTATTAATTTTTTGCAGTACCAAAGATGGGGCAGATCGTATTGCTAGACAACTACTCCAAGAAAACCATACTGTGGCTGTACTTCACTCCAATCGCTCTCAACAAGAGCGCATGGATGCTCTCGATGGTTTTAAAAATGGACGCTATGAGGTCATGGTTGCTACCGATATTGCTGCTCGGGGTATTGATATTGCTGGTGTGAGTCATGTTATTAATTATGACGTTCCACAACATGCAGAGGATTATGTTCATCGTATTGGACGTACAGGACGTGCTGCTGCCATTGGTGATGCTTTTACCATCATGACCGTTGAGGATCTTCCTCATGTCAAAGCAATCGAGATCTTCATTGCTGCTAAGGTCCCACGTCTAAAACTCGAAAATTTTTCTTATCTTTACACAACTTTGTTTAATGAAGAGGCTGCTACAAAGCTTCTAAAAAATGTGCGTGGATCCCGAACCTTGAAGGGTTATAGTTACGGGGCAAAGAAAAGGCGATAACTCAGTAGACAGCACCAGGAAGATCCAGTGATGATGTTCCTAAGTAGTTCACGGTTCCATACCAAAATTGCGCAAGAGAATCTTGGATTGCTGGCCAGTAATAGGAAAATTCATAACACCCAAAAATAAATAGGCCAATAAATCCTAGTTCAAGCACTACTGGAACGATCCTGTAGATCAGCCATGGCGGAATATAAGCTACCAGCCATTCTGGCACATAGGCTGAATCGGCTAGTTGTATATCGATAAAGAAATCTTTTATTTTTTCTAAGAATGCCTCTCCGATTCCCAACCTTGCAGCAATAAGTCTGAATGTTGATAGAAATGCAGTTAGCAAACACATTCCGCAGCCGATCAGTGATCTCACAAAACTCCATAAAGATTGAACGATGCTTTCTTTGATGGTGATAGATTCATGAGGATTTTCTGTAGTAATAGGAGTGATTATGGAGTCTTTAGGGGAACTAGTGCTTCGTGTGAAATATTCTCCCAAAGAGGACCACGGAATGAGCTTACCCAGTAGTTGCAGTCCGGCCATGACAGCTATGTAACCTATTAAGTCAAGAAGAAGAATGGAAGAGACCACTGAAAAACTGATTCCTTCTAAAGAGGTGACTCCCAGTGTAGTTGCTGCATCATAACCTATGAATTTAAAAATTGTATCGATCATCGTTATTGGACATCCAAAAAGGAGTCCTCTTCCTACAGTCCACGTAACATAGGTTCCTGTAGCAATATTATCATGAGAACAATGCTGCATTGCTGCTGCTAATAAACCATCCTGATCCTTTTCTGAGGCTATTGCTGCAATACGAAATCCAATGCTATTATTCGCAGTTATAGGCTCATAAGCCTTTGGGGGACTTTGCGCCATGAGTTCATTGTTCCAGTAAATGCTGTACTCGGAATTCCAGGAGCCACCTTGCACACAGTTGCGCTCGACTTGATGGGAGGAGGTCCCTTCTTTGGGAATTGAAGTAGTCCATTCTGACACATTTCCTCCCATATCGCAAACACCATAAGAACTAGAGGTCTTATCAAAATGATCTACAGGAGTAAGTACAGGATTTTTTTCACGAGGCTCCCATCCTGTTGCAAGTGTGCGGTAGTTAGCTTGATTACTTGTATCTCCTTGGCCGTTGTTGGGAGCTGCATCGTGCTTCGTAGGATAAGCCCAGTAACCTGTATTCTTTCCTCCTCCTTTATAATAGGCAGCTTTGAACCACTCATCTTCAGAAGGAATGTAATAGTGAGCCTCTGGGTTAAATCGGGTTTCTTCTTTTTCTAAAGATGATTTCTGTGAAAACACATAAGCCCCTTGCTCGGTGCATTCTGTTAAAAAAAGAGGGTCTTCATTGTTGTTGGGAGCACCACATTCTAGCCAATTACAAAACCGCTTTGCATCATTCAAGCTCACATAACTAATCGGAATTCTACCTCTATTTTCAAAAGGCTCGTAATAAAAGAAGCACGTGCCATCTTCCTTGGTGAGCTTCGTTTGGTTAATGCAGGCAATGCTGGGATCCTCGGTCATCTCTTTTTTATAGAGGTGATGTGGGTCATTTTGAGAAGCAACTGCATTTAAAAAATCACAGTATTGGGATACAGTAATCTCATATTTTGAGATAAAAAAAGAGTGATCGACCGCTCCTATATTTATATTTAAAACATAATAACCACTATTAATATCATCATTAACAGAGTAATAAGAATAATTAGTATATTTTTGACAGGTATAAGAAGCACAGGCAACATTACCTGGATCACTGATCAATACGAAAGGAATTTGAAGTTTTGTTAGAGAGGCTTCATGGTTCTGTGAGTAGATAATTGAATGAAATGCAACATGAGTTAGTAGGATAAAAAAAGAAAAAGTTTTCATTATAAAGTAATGCTAAAAAACATCTGATAAAAGGGTGCTCATTTTCTGAAAATGAAAGGAATCGGGAGAGTACGAGTAATGCGCTCAGCTCGTTTATAAACGGGGCTCTATGGTGAGACCCGCGCTTATGAATAGCTTCTTGCTCTGGCAAGAAGTCTTATCAAAATACGAATGATACAATTCGTAGGTTTG
>WBXG01000085.1 GCA_008932965.1 Verrucomicrobiota bacterium | reverse complement strand
TATTACGGCTTGTGGAAAGCTCCTCATTACTGCGTTGGTCTCGAATTGTGATTTGGGCAGTATGAGACATACAGCCCGGCATCCCAATCCTTCGCCCGCCTTGTACTAATAAGCTTTGCACGGAGCCTCATGACACTTCAGTATGAAATATCCGGGTTAAAGTTGTTTTTCAAATGCTATTTTTCCCCAAACATAGCGTCGTAGAATCACAATTAACGATGCTGTTAATGGGACCGCAAGAAGAGCTCCAAGAAGCCCACCAAGAACAATACTCCAAGTAATGACAGAAAGGATCACGACAATAGGATGTAATCCTACCGATTGTCCTACAATCTTCGGGGAGATAAAAATTCCATCAACATTATTGGCAACAAGAAAAATAATAGTGACAAGTAGAGGATGCCACCAATCACCAAACTGTGCTGCAGCAATAATAACAGCAGGGATCCAGCAGAGGATAATGCCAGCATAAGGAATGAGACCAAGGATGCCGACCATCAGTCCTAACAAAGCTGCAAAATCGAGATGTACAAATATCATCAGGGCCACTGCAATAAGGGCACCATCAACGAGGCTTACCATCAGTTGACCTCTAAAAAAAAAGATGATCGTATTATTGATCTCCAATAAAAGTGAGACAACCTCTTCTTTAAAACGAGAGGGCGGAAGAGGGAGGTAATCGCTCCAATATTCCTTAATAGAAGGGCTTTCAAGTAGGAAAAAAAAGAGAAGTATTGGTACTAAAATAAGGCTCACGAGCATTCCAAAAATTCCAAAAACACCTCCAATACTACTTTTTACAAGATGGCCTAAGGCTTCAACGATCGTAGGAATTTTTTGTTGTAACCACGTGATTCCTTCGTTAAGGAGATTAACCGTATAATCGTGAATCTTATCAAGCTGGGTGAGGGGAACCTCCATGTTATGAGATTGAGTCGATTCCATGAAATGATTTATCAGAGTCGCGGAGGTCCCAACGAGATTTTGAACATGCTGGCTGTAGGCCGGAAGATTTTTAATAAAAGAACTTCCTTGGCGCTGGAGGGAGGGAGCAATCCAAAACACAATACCTACAAGAAAAAGAGTAAAAACAGCAAAGACGGCAATAACACTTATTGTCCGAGGAAGATGGTATCGACACAACCAGGTGACCACAGGATTAAGGAGGTATGCTAAAATAGAGGCTATAGCAATTGGCATGAGCACCGGCTGAAAAAGGCGAATGCCCTCAAACACAATCCATCCAATGCCAAGTGCTATAGAAAAAATTACCACTCCTGCAAATGCAGTTAAGGCGTTCCAGCAAAAGCGGCGTTGAAATGAAGTGGGATATTCCTTGTTCATAAAAAAATCTAACTGCTTAATAGTTCATATTGAAGTGTCATGAGGTACCGTGCAAAGCTTATTAGCATAAGGAGGGAGAAGAATTGTGACGCCGAGCTGTAGGAGGCCCTACCGCCCAAATCACCATTTGAGACCAATACAGTAGCCATAGAGTTTTGCACAAGCCGTAATAGATTGAGTGTGAAATATCCGGGCTAGAGTCCATTGATCTTTTGAAGATAGTATCACTGAACAATACACAAGGAGTGAACAAACCTCGTTCTATGAAAAACCAATATTTCTTTTGCCTTCTCTATCTTACCACAACGCTTTTTTCGCTCCATGCAGCAAAAGAGGAGATAGCAATTAAGGAGAAAAAAATGGTCGGTCCTGGAGTTGCCTTATTTATTCCTCAAGGATATGAGGCCTCAAAAAACCCCTCGTTAGCCTTTGAAAAGCCGTTGCATCCCTCTGGACCGATTCCTGAAAATTGGAAGCTGGTTCCTCATTTTTTTGCAACGAACGAAAAAACAGAGGTTTCCCTCACCATTCCTTTTGAAGCCTCTCTCTATGGAACAGGAGAGGTCACCGGTCCCCTGTTACGCAATGGAAAAAAAATCACTCTCTGGAATAGCGATAACTCTACCTATGCTAGAAAACAGGGTCGGCGTCTTTATCAATCACACCCTTGGGTCTTAGGGGTACGGCTCGATGGAACGGCATTTGGTGTTATTTTTGATACAACCTGGAAGGCCCGTCTTACAACAACATCTCGTGAAATTATTTTTAAAAGTGATGGGCCACCATTGCGCGTAGTGGTTATTGAGGGAAAATCACCTCAAGAGGTTGTTCGTAAGCTTGCTGAGCTTACAGGTAAAATGCCCCTCCCTCCTAAATGGGCCTTAGGGTTCCAACAATGCCGCTACTCCTATTACCCCGATTCCAAAGTGCGTGAGATTGCCGACCAATATCGTGCACGTCATCTTCCCTGCGATGTGATCTGGCTTGATATTCATTACATGGATGGATATCGGAGCTTTACTTTTGATCCTCATCGTTTCCCGGATCCTAAAGCTACTATTGATTATCTCCATGAACATGGCTTCCATTCCGTTTGGATTATTGATCCTGGAATCAAAGTTGATCCAAACTATTCCGTCTATCAGAGTGGATCAGAAAAACATTTTTGGGTTCAGAAAAAAAATGGAGACCCTTTTTACGGTGTTGTCTGGCCTGGTCTTTCAGCCTTTCCTGATTTTACCATACCTCAAGTCCGAGAGTGGTGGTCAGGACTCTATCACCAGTTTTTAGCCTATGGTATGGATGGCATTTGGAATGATATGAATGAACCTTCCGTTTTTGATACTCCAGACCTGACGATGCCAGAGGAGAATTGGCACCGTGGTGGAGGAGAGCTTCCTGCAGGAATTCATCGTATGTATCACAATGTTTATGGAATGCTCATGATTTCAGCAACGCGTGCTGGGATGTTACTTGAACGTCCCCAAGAGCGCCCCTTTCTTCTAACTCGTTCCAACTATCTCGGTGGTCAACGCTATGCTGCCACTTGGACTGGAGATAATAGTTCTGGAATGAATTATTTAAAAATGTCGATACCAATGGGGCTCAATTTAGGACTCTCCGGGGAGCCATTTAATGGGGTTGATCTTGGGGGATATGCAGGCAAGGAAAATCCTGAGCTCTTTGGAAAGTGGATTGTGATGGCACCTTTCTTTCCCTTTGCTCGAGCCCATACGGCCGTCTACAACCCACCTCGAGAACCATGGGTCTTTGGTTCCAAGATTGAAAATGTCACACGTACAGCACTGGAGCGGCGTTACCGACTTTTGCCGTATCTCTACACACTTTTCTTTAAAGCCTCTTCTCAAGGTGACCCAATCATGCAGCCCGTTTTCTTTGCCGATCCCAAAAACCTTCTGCTTCGCAAAGAAGATCGTGCCTTTCTCTTGGGAGAAAATCTTTTAGTCATTCCTCGCTGGGCAAGATTTCCTATGTTACCTAGGGGAATGTGGCGTGACATTTCACTCCTTGAGGATCATCGAGAGAAAGATGGATATCAGCCGGAGATCAAGATTCGAGGCGGTTCTATTGTCCCACTAGGACGTGTGATTCAAAATACTAACGAAAAATCGCTGGATCCTTTAACCTTGCTAGTCTGCCTCGACGAACATGGAGAAGCCGCTGGTGAGCTCTATGAGGATGCCGGTAATGGATTTGAATATCAGCATGGTGACTATGCTCTCACTCATTATATGGCACATCGTCATGGTAAATCTGTGACGGTAAAAATCCTCAATCGTGAGGGAAGTCGATCGATCCCTAATCGTCCTATCGATGTCTGCCTAATACTGAACGATCGTGTCCTAGAAAAAAAAGGAGTGGAATCTAAGGGAGTTACTTTCTCATTGCTTTAACCCGGATATTTCATACCGATTCTGCTGCGGCTTGCGAACAACTGACGGATACTGCGTCAGCTTCGAATTGCTCCTCAGGCAGTATGAAACATACAGCCCAGCATCACAATCCTTCGCCCACCATGCCCTCATAAGCTTTACACGGCCCCTTATGACACTTCAGTATGAAGTATCAAGACTTCCTTTGAAGTAATGTTGAAGATCTTGCTATAAAACTCATTCACAAAATTTCTCTAGCCCGGATATTTCATACTGATCGTGACGAGGAGGCCGCGAAGGCTGATGGGGTAAGGCACGTGATGAAGTCTAACGAAGACTGTATCCTACTGCCCGAGGAAGACTTCGAGATTAACGCAGCATTCATCTGGCTTTCCGGGTTTCGCAGTAGATCAGCATGAAATATCTGGGCTAGGTTACGCAAAGTATATTCCATCACCCTGCATGCCAAAAATAGAAATATCAGGTTTTAACTTTCCGCTATTTTGAATATCTTGCTAATCCCTCTCTTCCTCATCCCGTATCCCTCGTGACTATTCAGTTCCCCCTTTTAGCTATTGCTCTCTTCATGATGGGTAACCTACCGATCTTACAAGCGGCCCCTCTTTATGATTCCGCTGAAGAGATGATTACATCGGATGACTATGGGGCCTTTCTCAACGCACTCGAAGCACAAAGAACATCCGAGTTTAGAGAAATCGAACCAGCAAAGAACTCCCAAGAATTCTAT
>WBXG01000084.1 GCA_008932965.1 Verrucomicrobiota bacterium | reverse complement strand
TACAAGGCGGGCGAAGGATTGGGATGCCGGGCTGTATGTCTCATACTGCCCAAATCACAATTCGAGACCAACGCAGTAATGAGGAGCTTTCCACAAGCCGTAATAGATTTAGTGTGAAATATCTGGGTTAACTATAAATCCACTTTTGAACAAAGTGATGGAGCTCCTCTAATGTTTCTAAACTCGAGTATTGATGTGTGGGTAAGTGCAAGTCAGGGTGCTCGGGGATTTCATATGGAGAGTCAATACCAGTAAAATCGACAATCATACCAGCACGTGCGCGTGCATAGAGTCCTCGAGGATCACGTTGTTCACATATATCTAGGGAAGCATCAACAAAGACCTCGATAAAAGAAATATGATCCTGTAAGCAGGAGTATCGGACCTTTTCCCGGTCATCACGGTAGGGTGAAATTAATGCGCAGATGACAATAAACCCTGCCTCTGCAAAAAGTTTTGCTACCTCCCCGGTGCGTCGAATATTTTCTTTGCGATCCTTAGGCGAGAATCCAAGGTCGGCACAGAGCCCCTTGCGAAGGGTATCTCCATCGAGAATACAGGTGGCCATTCCTTGTGACTGTAATTTGGATTCTAAGCCTAGGGCCAAGGTCGATTTCCCTGATCCAGAGAGCCCAGTAAACCAGATTACAGCACCATGATGGCCCCATTTTTTTTTCCTATCCTCACGAGTAATGGTAGAGCTAATGCGAGCGGTTTTAGGATCTGCTTTCATTTTTTTGTCGAATAATAATACCTGCCCCTACAAGCCCCTTCTCATTGGTAATAGTCACGCGGCCTGTTGCTGGAAGTTCCTCGTAATAATCAAAGACAAGTGGTTGGCACACGTGGAAACGTACATCGGCAACTTCGTGTTGATGAAGAGACCGAGGGGATCTCACTATCAGTGTCATCGTGTTAGGATCCAACCTGTTTTCGATGCATGTGACCCTTCCTGGGATACGTTGCGTCCCTAATTGCAAAAACATTTCTTGATCCATTAGGAGAGGCATTGCTTCCAACCAAAATAATCGAATGGAAAGATCATTCCTTTGTAGGGGTAGCTCTTGGGGGTTACTAGCAATATCACCTCGCTGAACGAAAATAGAATCCTCAAGAGTAATAGCAATAGATTCTCCTGCAAAGGCGCATTGAGGAGAAGAAGAAGCACCCCATTCTTCAATCGACCTCACGCTAGTCCTACGTTGTTGACTCCCTTGTGGCCAAAAAACAAGTTCCTCCGAAAGACTTAATGAGCCTGATTCAACATGTCCCACCACCAGAGGAAATTTCCCAGAAGGATAAATATCTTGGATTACAAATCGAAGTGGTGCCGTTTTAAGAGAGATCCTAGGGGTTAATGCATCAAGAGATTGAAGAACCGTCTGGCCTTGATACCACGGCATCTGTGAACTCAAGGAGGCAATATTTTCTCCCAAGGAGGCAGCTGTAGGAATGATCTGTGGCACAGGAAGTGACCATTCTTCAAATAATTGTTGAGTCAAGTGTGATGCCTGCTCGAAGGCTTCTTGTGAAAAATCGATGAGATCGAGTTTGTTAATCACAACAATCACTTGATTGATTCCAAGAAGAGAAAGCAGCTGGAGATGACGACGTGTTTGTTCTTGGAGTCCATCTACAATACTAACTAGTAAAATGGCTGCTTCCGCAGAGGAGGCTCCAGTGAGCATGTTTTTTAGGAACTCTTTATGTCCAGGAGCATCCATCATGACATAGTGACGTTCTGCTGTTCGAAATGGAATCTGGGTGATATCCATGGTAATATTTTCAGCCTGCTCCTCCAAAAAAGCATCAAGCACAAATGCCAATTCCAATTCCTTCCCTTCAGCAGCACTTGCAGCATGTAAGGAAACAAGCTGCTCGTGCGAGAGTGACTGAGTGTCGTAGAGCAGACGGCCTAGAAGCGTTGACTTACCATGATCCACATGGCCGACAGTAATAATGCGAAGTGGTGGTGACGAGTGACTCACAGAGGTAGAATAGGATAATAGGAAACCGGCCCGGATATTTTATACTCAAGTCTCATGAAGCGCTGTGCAAAGCTCATTAGTAGAAAACGAGTGAAAGATTGTGATGCCGAGCTAAGGGTGCATCATCATTGTCGTTTTTTCTATAGGAATCCGCGTGCTCGTAGCTTCTGCATGGCATTTCGCTCATGATGATCTTGAGCCCGACCAGCCCGTTCTGAATGCCGTGTGCAAAGTAGTTCTTCGATGATTTCTGGAATAGTGCTTGCATGACTTTCAATGGTCTTAGTGATTGGAGAGCAACCTAGAGAGCGGTAGCGCTTACCATTACGAGCAAAGTACATTTGAGGAATAGGAATATTTTCATGTTCAATGTAGCGCCAAATATCGAGTTCCGTCCAATCGAGGAGAGGTTGAATGCGAGTGTGGCCTCCTGGCCATTTTTTTATGGAAAAGTGATTCCATAATTCAGGGGGTTGATCTTTGTAATCCCATTTGAAATGGACATCACGGGGAGAAAAATAACGCTCTTTTGCTCTCGTGGAATCTTCATCCCTCCTAATGCCCGTGATCAGGCCATCAAAGGAACGTTCCTGCATGCATTGTTGAAGTGCAACTGTTTTAAGCTCATGGGTGACGGTTACTGGATCATGGGTCTCATATCCAATTGAGGAAGCATAGGCTCCTCTACCAGCACGTGCCTCTTCATTAATTTTAATGATCAGTTCAAATCCATAATAGCCTTGAGCCCATGTTCTAAATTCCAACATCTCAGGAAATTCGTATGTCGTATCAATATGTAATACTGGGTAGGGAATACGACCCACAAAGGCTTTTTTTGTTAACCAAAGTAATACATTGGAGTCCTTACCCATACTCCAAAGCATGCAGAGCCGCGGAAGCAGATGGTAGGCTTCACGCAGTAGATAGATACTTTTTGATTCGAGCAAATCAAGATGCTTCATAGAAGAGCATGAGACTATCTATCTTGATTACAAAAAAAAATATTCTTTTTGTTCCATCAATAATGAGCATCCGGGTTAAGGGGTTAATTTCTTTTTGTGAGTTCACTCTATTAATGGTAAAAAGAGTTCCCATGAATTTCAAAGGCTCCAATATACTCTCGATTGATCAGTATGAACGTCAAGATATGGTAACTATTTTTTCATTGGCAGCATTCATGGAATGCTATGCACAACGAAAAAAAAGAACACGTGTTTTGGAAGGAGCTCTCCTTGGAAATATTTTTTTTGAACCGAGCACACGAACTCGAGTGAGCTTTGAAACAGCTTTTTATCGTCTCGGCGGATCTGTTTTTAATATTGCTGATAAGACGGGGACTTCGATGGTCAAAGGAGAATCTCTCGAAGACACAGCCCGTGTATTAGGCGGATATGCAGATGTGCTTGTTGTACGTCATCCCAAAGAGGGCTCTGTGAAACGGTGTGCAGATGTGTCGAGCTCTCCGGTGATTAATGCTGGAGATGGTTCAGGAGAACATCCTACCCAAGCACTCCTGGATCTTTATACCATCATGAAAGAATCGGGAAGAAGCCTTGATCAAATTGATGGTCTTTCCATTGCCTTTGTTGGTGATCTCAAACATGGCCGAACGGTTCACTCCTTAGCAAAATTACTTTCTCTTTTTAAAAACATTCATTTTATCTTGATCTCACCAAATCCATTAGTGATGCCTCAAGAGATCATTCAGCAACTACAAAGCCGTGGTCACACATTAGAAGAATGCCGTGATTTAGCCAGTGGCATTGGTAAGGCTGATGTGATTTATATGACACGTATTCAGCAAGAGCGCTTTTCAAATCCAGAAGATGCAGAGCGTTATCGCGGTTGCTACTGCTTGAACAAGGGACTTTATGAAAAGCAAGTCGGATCCAAAAATGTTCCAATCATGCACCCCTTACCCCGCGACAGTCGCCCAGGAGCTCTTGAAATTGATCAGGATCTCGATGACCATCCTAACCTTGCTATCTTTCGCCAAGCAAATAATGGAGTTCCTGTACGGATGGCTCTTTTCGCCTTGGTACTTGATGTGGCCGATATCTTCTCAAGAACGTAATCATGGAGTAACCTAGCCACGAACAGGACTCATTCTGATTAGCCCGCCTATTTCATACTGGTTCGTCGCGAGGCGCCGCGAATCCTGATGCAGACACCACCGGCGGTCGGGAGACCGCGGGCGAGACGAGCGGGAGCCAGCGAGTCAACGAAGGTAATGGATTGCGACGACGGCTGTATGTTTCATACTGCCCGCGGAGCAATTCGAAGCTGACACAGTATCCATCAGGTATTCGCAAGCCGCAGCAGAATCGGTATGAAATATGTGGGTTAAGGATTATTTCATTGATTCATCTCCTAACTTACCCCATTTGATAGCCTCCTCTGATTTATTCTCAGCTTCTGCGCTGGCAGCATGTTGATAACAAAAGATTGCATGCTCTAAGCTTCTCACGGTTTTTTTATTAGGATAAAACCTCTTTTCGCCAAGATCTTTAGAAGCATTTCCTGCACTATTCCAATAATCTGCTTCCTTCTCTTTCCCATCAGCCTGGGCTGTGGCAGCCTTC
>WBXG01000083.1 GCA_008932965.1 Verrucomicrobiota bacterium | reverse complement strand
TTTTATCGTGTCTCCGGTGGATCAACACAACATAAGGGAGTAGTCTCAGATATCGTTCTGCCTTCTATTACCGATACAAGCGATATTGGAGAAGGGATGCTTCCTAACCCCTTGATTTATGACGAAGTGGATCCTCAACCCTTTCGCCAATTTTTACCCAATGCTCTTTTCATAGAGACCCTAAAACAACGTTCTCAAGAGCGTGTTACTAAAAATCTTGAGTTTCGCTATCTTGAAGAAAAACGCAAGAAACTGATGGATAAATTAAAAAACAACGTGCTTTCCCTCAATGAAGAGATACGAAAAAAAGAGCTTGCTAATGAAAAAAAGAGGGCTCTTGAACATAAAAAAGAGGATTCTGTGATCAAAGAGCCCACGTTCAAGGAATATGCACTTACATTAGATACTGTTAATAACCCGATTCTCTCTAAAGTTGCCCCAAAAAAGAAGCCAATACCAAAGGGAGATTCTTCTAAGTTAAAAAAAACAACAAGTTCATCGAATAGTGAGCTCGACTTAGAGGATGATAATAGTGATAATAGCCAGGATCCAAATTTCATTGATCCTGTGAAATTTGAATCTATTTCTATTGTCCAAGATCTCAAAAATCTGATTCAATCAAATAATACGGCTAGTTTATCACTCTCGACAGAAAAAAACTAATATGAATACTGAACCAAGTTCTGAAGAAGCGCATTCTACGCAAGCTCAGGAGCTCCCCTCCTCCACTCCTGAATCAACTACTGAAACCATTACTCCTGCGGCATTAGTAAAACTGAATTTACCTCCTAAACCTGTTTTAGCAAATAGCATCGCCTTGGATGCTCTTTCCTCAACTCTTCAAAATCCACCGGCCATCCCGACTACCTCTCCTTCTTCAGAAGTCACTTCATTTTTGGAGCCAGAGAAGGACCCTGAGGTACCTCATAAAGAGGTATCTTCTAAAAAGAAATCCTTTATTGGCTTACCAATAGCCTTGTTGCTATTCCTCATTGCTTTGATTTCTCTACTCATTCAGTTGCGGTTTTTTATCGAGAGCTAGAAACATAAAAACGGCCTATTCCATCATCGATAAATTAAGTTTGTCGTAAAATTTCCTAGAAAAGATCGCAATATCCCGATTTCATCCTACAACAACATTACCTAATATCCTATTATGTCTTCTCATCATCTCCTTCAACTTACTGATGCATCCTTTAACCAAACAGTGGCCTCTTCACCAATACTTCTTGTTGATTTCTGGGCCCCTTGGTGTGGTCCTTGTAAAATGATTGGCCCTGTGATTGATGAGATTGCTGAGGAACTTGCTGGAAAAGTAACTGTCGCTAAAGTGAATGTAGACGATTGCCCTGCTATCGCTGCTGAACATCGCATTTCAGCAATACCAACGATTATGATTTTTCGTGATGGCCAACTAGTTGATCGCTCTACCGGTCTTGCTTCTAAGGCAGGACTGTTAGAAAAGTTAAAGTAATTATTTATTGTTACTTTTTATCAGCAAAAAAGACCTCATTCAAGTTAATTGCTCTTCTTGCCCTATTAGCCTTCGCAGCCTCCACGTCACGATCAGTATGAAATTTTCGGGCCTAGACATAGGGATACAGCCTTAGGTTTGAACTTCTCCTAGATCGATATGAAACATAAAGCTGCTGTTGAAGAGCATCACTTTTCTTCTCTGAATCAGGCTTTACCTCCCCTTACTAGAGAACAGTATGAAATATCCGGGCTAGCTGAAAACATCCCTCCTAAAATCAGTTTGCGGATGCCAGCTGAATGGGAGCCCCATGAAGCAACATGGATCTCATGGCCTCATCCCGAGGGAGTTAGTTTCCCTAACCACTACAATGAGGTTATTCCTACATTCATTGCAATGGCAGAGGCCATTGGGGCTTCTGAAATTATACGTATCAATGTTCGCAGTGCAGTAGAGGAAAAAAATATTCGTGCTCTTCTCCATCATTTAGTCCCCAAAGAACATCTCGAGTTTTTCCCGATTCCGACCCAAGAACCATGGTGTCGAGATCATGGTCCTATTTTTGTCCAAGAGCAAAATGCTCAAAAACTCACCCTTCTTGATTGGGACTATAACGCCTGGGGAGAAAAATATATCCCTTTTGATTTAGATAATGCTGTTCCTAAAAACATAGCCCAACACCTGGATCTTCCGCTGTTAAAACCTAAAATGGTCTTAGAAGGAGGCTCTATCGACGTTAATGGTGCTGGAGCTTTGCTAACAACACAATCGTGCTTGCTTCATAAAAACAGAAATCCTCAACTTACAAAAACCGAGATTGAAGAGAGGCTTCGATTTTACTTAGGAGTGAGCCATATTTATTGGCTGGGAGATGGAATTGAGGGAGATGATACCGATGGCCATATTGATGATATCACTCGTTTTGTTAATACAAGAACAGTGGTTACGGTGCTAGAAAATGACCCTGCTGACCCTAATTATCTTCCTCTCAAAAAAAATCGTGATCTCTTAGAGGCCTTTCTACTTCCATCTGGAGAACGGTTCAACATCATTGAATTACCGATGCCCCCTCGCCTCGAGCGAGAGGGACAACGTCTACCTGCAAGCTATGCTAATTTTTATATCACCAATAGTTCTGTGCTGCTTCCTACCTTTCAATCCCCCTCGGATCACATCGCTCGTGAAATTTTAACGACTCTTTTTCCAACCCGACAGATTCTTCCTTTGGATTGCCGAGAACTCATCTGGGGGCTTGGGGCTTTTCATTGTTTAACTCAGCAGCAGCCCACAAGGGTTCAAATATAAACTAATCACAATAATTATGAGTTCCGAGCTCACAGGAATTAATAGATAGTACAGTAGAGCTATTACTCCTACCACAACTCAGGATTCAGTTCAGAATGCTTATCATAAAATTTTAATAAATGGGAATTTTTTGGGAATTCTAGTAAGGCCTGAAACTAAACAAATAAGTGAAAAACAAAAAATAATAGCAGGCATAAAAGAATAGCCCGAATCTTCGAAATTTGCCAAAATTTCTACAAATGTCGAACGTTCATGGACTGATCATTGCTTTGATGATCGCACAATATCACAAGTTAAAAGAGATGCTAATGCATCATCAAGAGCAGCTTTAAAGGCATTAGTACATGATTATAGTAATAATTATACTGATGCTAATGGACTAGTGACCTATCAGAAAAATCTTCAACTTATTCATGATGTTCTTGCAACACGATTGAAAGGGCAAACGGTGGCTAGTTCCGAAATTGATCAATTTGTAACAAAGCAAACAAATACTTCAGCTCCTGCTAATGTTAATAGTCAACAGACTTCTGATGTTAACCCGGATGCTTCAGCGTTTGCAATGGCAGCTTCTCAAACTAAGAAAGAAACTTTGCCAATAACTCTTGATCAATGCATAAAAGTGCTAGATTTTCTAACGGCTAAGATCAGCGAGATTGAAACTAAGACCCCCCACAAAAAATTGGGGACCATATCAACTTTTTAAAGCGGCTTCAAATTGGGTATACTCATCATATAAATTTTCAGCTGATAGCGGCAGAAAAAATATGAATGAGCAGGCTATTACCATGGCTCTACGTACAATAGACCTAGAAGCTCTAGAGGAGGTAAAGACCCAAAATGTGTTAATTAAGAGAGATAACAATCATGCAATCTCTCAAGATCTTAAAGAAACCCTCCATTGTTTTTTTTGTGATGGGTACAGCACAAGTAATCTCTTAGCTTGAATTTAAGGCACAGAAGAGGTGACTAAAAATTCCCTGATAAGTAAAAGCAGAACTCATGAGGATTTGGATGTGACGTGTATTGCTTAAAATAACGCTTCCAATTTTATAAGGTTTTAAACGAATAGTCTGTACTTGAGCATGAGCAAGCTAGGTGCCATGAAGGCTCAAGCGACGAATAGCTTCCACAAGAAGATAAGCAGCGCTTAATAGAAGAAGGCGAAATTGATTAGCCCGCATATTTAATACTGATCGTGACGAGGAGGCCGCAAAGGCTTATGGGATATGGCAGGCGAGCATTTTGATGCAGGGCTAGGTGAGTCCCTAATGTCCAAGTCAAAATGTGAGTCTAAAACAGCATCCATCTGGCTTCTAGGCTTCCGTAGTAAATCGGTATGAAATATGCGGGTTAATATGATCAATATCATTCAACATAGTGGTAAAGAGTAAGCAAATGACTGGAGGATTGATTTACGGTAAAATATTCGGGTTAGAATGAGAATCAGTGCTGTTCGCAGATAAAGCAATGCCAAGAGAACAAATGTATAATGCTCATTAATGGCAAGGCGTACAATTCACATGAATCATTACTTGTTACAAAATCTTATCTATTTATAATTTGAAAAAATCGTGAAAGATTCTATCACCCCATGACTCTCATTTTTCCAAAGCCTCTTAGAATAACGAGTAATATCCTTTTAACATTAGCTATTTTTTCAATAGTAGGCGGAGAGTGGACCCTTTTTCAAGCGATCGCCTATGGGAAAATGATCTACTCCTATTCCTCAGAGGGCTCCTTACAATCAGCTCTAGAAAAAACATTTAGTGGGAAATACCCCTGTCCCCTATGCAAAAAAATTAGTTTGGAGAGAAAAAAAACAGCCAATTATGACTCTTTCTTACAAAAAAATACCAAAAAATGGGATCTCATTTTAACTTTACTCTCCATTTTAGAAGATCCTCATTTCACATTAGTGTGCTATCCTGCGTTTCATCATAGTGACTATGCAGAGCCTATTATAGAGGTGCCAAAACCTCCCCCAAACCTACGAATTGTAT
>WBXG01000082.1 GCA_008932965.1 Verrucomicrobiota bacterium | reverse complement strand
CGCAATGCAACCCCCCATGGAAACAACTCTGGAACTACGCTAACACTCGATAACTCGATCAAACCTTATGGAAATAAAGGATGTGTGATCATGCACCGAGGAGGAGATGCCCTTTCTCTCATGCAAAATCAGCTCAAGAATAGTCACTCTGTAGGAACACTTGAAAAGAATGGGGAGCTTTAACCCGGATATTTCATACCGATTCTGCTGCGAAAGCCTGGAAGCCAGATGAATGCTGCGCCCAAGCTCGAAGTCTTCCTCGGGCAGTGTGTATGCACTCCTATGTCGTCAGACTTCATCACGCCTCTTGCTGTGAAAGGAGGACTATATTAGCTAGTCTGTTTTTTATCTTTTTGCTCTAACCCGGATATTTCACACTAAATCTATTACGGCTTGTGGAAAGCTCATCATTACTGCGTTGGTCTCGAATTGTGATTTGGGCAGTATGAGACATACAGCCCGGCATCCCAATCCTTCGCCCTCCTTGTACTAATAAGCTTTGCACGGCGCCTCATGACACTTCAGTATGAAATATCCGGGCTAAAAGACAACCGTCTCTCCCTCTTTCAAAATAGAAATGGAATCTTCAAGTCCCCTCTTGAGTGCTGATGCCATGAGGCGGGTGGGGGGTTCATCAAGAGGTTCATACCCTAGAGGGAAGGTTCCATAGTGCATTGGAATGAACCTTTTTGCTTTTAACTCCTGAAATGCTTGAAGAGCTTCTTCTGGATTCATATGAGCATCACGTCCGCTCAGTGTGTCATAGGCACCAATAGGTAAGAGGGCGATATCAATGGAAGTACGTTCTCCGATCTCCTGAAAGCCTGGAAAATAAGCACTATCACCACAATGAAAAAGAGTCTTTCCATTGTAGGTTATTAAAAAACCACCAAATCCTCGATATTGATCATGGAGCAAGCGGGCTCCCCAATGGCAAGCAGGGGTGAGCGTAATTGTCAGTCCATCATGCTCCAATTTCTGCCATGAGCTCAGTTCATGAACCTGCTTGAATCCTAAATGGCTAACCAGATTGCCAACGTGTTCAGGAACGACAATAGGTTGATTCGAGGCAATAGCTCTCAATGTTTTTTTATCAAGGTGATCAAAATGAGCATGCGTTACTAAGACCAAATCGATAGCTGGTAACGCCTCAAGTTCCAGCCCAGGATTTCGGAGTCGTTTGATGATTTTCAGCCAGCGGGCCCAGTTGGGATCAATGAGGATACAATGTTTGTGAGTCTGAATGAGAAAGGAGGCATGTCCAATCCATGTAATTCCAAATTGATCTGAGCTCAGTTGAGGAAAGCTTGGTTTAAGATGCGATCCTGAGCGTTTTTTAAAAACAGAGGGGATAACGACCTTCGTTAAAAAATTACGCTTATGCCATCCTTCTCCTAAGCGCATATCTATCTGATGATCATCATGCGGCTGCAATGATGTTGAGGGTTTGAACATGTCTTAGGGAGAAGTTTGAAATAATCGGTCACCAATCTTCTAGTAGAAATGGATGACTATTCTGTCGCTCTTTTTTCTAAAACTTTTACACGATCAAAAAGTTTTCCAAGGTTATGAACATAAAAGTTATTTTTTTTCCACTGCTCTATTGGTTTGGCAGGACTTCCAATAACGATGGCTCCAGGAGGTACATTTTTGCTGAGGCCAGATTGAGCGCCAATGATAGCACGATCTCCAATCTCAATATGCCCACTGAGTCCAACTTGACCCGCTAATGTCACTCCAAGACCGGTACGTGTACTTCCTGAAATACCCACTTGAGAACAGATCATATTATGAGGCCCAAGAACAACATTGTGGGCGATCTGAACAAGGTTATCAATTTTTGTTCCATGGCCAATAAGGGTACGTCCAAAACGTGCACGATCAATAGTTGTATTAGCACCAATTTCAACATCATCTTGAATTTCTACGATGCCTAGCTGTGGGATTTTTTCATGACCTGAAGCACTGGAAACATATCCAAAGCCGCACGATCCGATTATAACTCCCGGTTGAAGGATGACCTTGTTTCCGATTATAGAACGTTCTCGAATCGTAACCCTTGGATAGAATAAACAATTTTCCCCTATCTTAGTATGAGCTCCAATAAAACTGTGAGCTCCAATAACGGTTCCCTCTCCAACCTCGACTCCCTCTTCAATAACCACAAAAGGACCCAGTGAAATATTTTTTCCTAGCACAGCACTTGCCGCTACAATGGCTTGAGGATGAATACCAGTAGCAACAGGGAGTGATGGAGGTGCAAGCAGGGCAATGACCCGATCAAAAGCGGCTGACGGATGTTCAACCTTGATGAGGTTGCAGGAGACTGATTGATCAAAATGCTGAGGTACTAATACAGCCGTTGCTTCTGTTTCACGAAGCTCACTGAGATATCGTGGAGATCCATAAAAAGCAAGGTCCCCCTCCTGAGCATCTCGCAACGAAGCAACTCCTTTCACAACGAGGGTAGGAGAGCCCAATAGCTCCCCTTGCACTACCTCTGCAATTTCTTGCAATGTCATCATTGCTTCTATTTCGCAGCTCCTTTTTTATTCAAAATTGCGATAATATCAGAGCTAATATCGAGGTCAGGACGAGAATAGAGGACAACAGGAACGGCTCCTGCACTCAATCCAGACTTATCAAGAAGAAGATCAAAACCACGAATTTTTGTCTGCTCATTAATGACAATCATGATGTCATCAATAATGGTTTTTCGTGTTTTACTAAACTCTTCCTGGAATTTTTTTTCTTTGTTAGAACGAAATGCTGTTGTCTCTTCATCCAGTTTTTTGGCTTGTGCAATTTTAGTTTCTCTCTCTTTCTGCTTTCCTTCTCGAATATCGTTATTCAAATCTGGCTTTTCAAGATCTGTATTGAGCTTATCGATCGCATCTACTTCTTTTTTTAACTGATCGATGCGTGTATCGAGTTCTTTATTGGCATTCTTTTCTAAAACTTCATATTCCGCCTGAGTCTTCTTGGTTTTGTCATACTCCGAAAAAATACGATTCATATCAACAATACCAATTTTCGTCTCTGCCTGAAGATGACTCGTTACAAGAATCAGGGAAGCAAGAGAGAAAAGTATTTTAGTAATTTTTGAGTATTTCATGAGTTGTAAAAATAGTGTAGGAGAGCAGGATCAATAACTTAGAGAGCCTCCTCAATCAACCTTAATTATTTTGATATTCATCTAACTAGGTTCATGAAATCACAACTTCTGCAGCTCTTACCAGCATGGTGGGTATACCGCTATCGTATTATTCCTTTAGAAGTGGAGGAAGGGAGAATCACCATAGGAACTGCTCACCATCTGGATCTAGAAGCCCTAGAAAATCTTCGGTTCTCTTTGGATCGATCGATTGATCAGCGCCTCATGCCACAAGAAAAAATCGAAGCCTTGATTCAGGAGTATTATCCTCAGAGGGATAGCTCGAACCGGTTGGAGCAAGTGAGTAGTCACCCAACAATCTATGACCCTCTGAAAAAAATGGTAGAAGAAAGTCCGGTTATAAATCAGGTCTCCCTGCTCCTGGATGAGGCTATTGAAAAGGAGGCGAGTGATCTCCATTTGGAATCTTTTGAAACAGAGTGTCGTATTCGCTATCGCATCGATGGACTTCTGATTGAGAAAAAATCACTTCCTCTCACTCTTGCTGTGCCACTCCTATCTCGATTGAAACTCCTAGCACACCTTGATATTACCGAACGACGGCTCTCTCAGGATGGAAGATTACGGCACACATGGAATAAGATTACTGTCGATTTTCGTCTTTCTTCATTACCAACCCAGTTTGGAGAAAGTCTGGTGCTGCGGATGCTAGATCATCGCAAAATGATGCGTCGTCTCGCTTCGCTAGAACTCCCTGCTGCGCTGGAACAGTCGCTTCATCAACTGCTTCAAAAGCCCCATGGACTCTTCATCGTTACAGGTCCTACTGGTGCTGGCAAAACTACCACTCTCTATGCGTGTCTGCAAGAGCTGCAAGCAAAGAATCTGAAATTGATCACTGCCGAGGACCCGGTGGAGTACGAAATTGAGGGTATCATGCAGGTTCCTATTCATGAGACTATTGGAAGAACATTTCAACGAGTATTGAGGTCTTTTTTACGGCATGATCCCGATGTGATCATGGTGGGAGAGACCCGTGATGAAGAGACAGCCCATATTGCTATGCAAGCTTCCCTCACAGGGCATCTTGTTCTAACGACACTTCATACGAATGATGCTGCAGGGGCTATTTCACGGCTCATCGATATGGGGATGGATCCTTTGATGATTGCTACGACACTGGAGGGAGTTTTAGCTCAGCGGCTTGTTCGTAAAATATGCCCCGAGTGTCGTACTACATATTCATCAGAAAAATATACTCCAGCAACAATGGCATTTTTTAAAAAGAGCTTCTTGCCCGAAAAATTATATGTTGGCACTGGGTGTGACCAATGTCATCACACTGGCTATCAAGGTAGAATCGGCCTCTTTGAGCTACTCACCTTGAATGATGAACTTCGGCTGCTCATTCATCAAAAAGCTTCTCACGCTCAACTTCGACAAAAAGCAATAGAACAAGGAATGATCTCTCTGCTTGCTGAGGGGGAGCGTATTGTTCGGGAAGGAATTACTACTCTAGAGGAGGTCAGCCAAGTAATTTCAGTATGAAATAGGCGGGTTAACCCGAATATTTCATACTGATCTACTACGGAAGCCGGGAAGTCAGATAGATGCTGCGTTAGACTCCCATTTTGATTTGGGCAGTATGTACACATACAGCCCTGCATCAAAATGCTCGCCTGCCT
>WBXG01000081.1 GCA_008932965.1 Verrucomicrobiota bacterium | reverse complement strand
TCAGAATAATTTTACCTGTTAATGAATATTCAATCGCTCCGTAGCGCTACGCGTGACGGAGCGATTTTTTTTGGGGTCATTGAGGTTCAGATAGAGTCACTCAACCTCAAAGAGACTGCAGCAGGGAAACCTTTTTATGAGCTCCTTCTCCGTGATGCAACCGATACACTGGTCTTGCGTGCGTGGAGTGATAAGCCTGCTTTTACGACGTGTCAAAAAATAGGCACTGGTACTTTTGTTAAGATCAGTGGAAATTTTACTCATGGTTCCTTTGGTCTTGATGCTCCTGGATGGAATATGGAGCCCCTTAGCGAGGAGGAGATCACCTTACTTTTAGAGGGCTCTGAAGAACAACAGAAATGTCATGATACTGCTTTTCAAATTCTTCTTGATGCGGTCAGTAGTATCATAGATCCACGGCTCCAGAGTCTTTGTGACTCTTTTTTAAAACAGTATGGGGTACGCTTTCGTCGTTCAGCAGCTGCTCGCAGCAATCACCATGCTCGTCGCGGTGGGCTGCTAGATCATACCTCTAGGATGATGCAATCATTTCTAGCACTTCGGCCTGTTTATCCAGAATGGAATCAGGATCTCCTGATTACCGGAATTCTCTTTCACGATTGTGGTAAGCTTTGGGAGACCTGTCCTCCCGTACAAGGATTCGGCATCATTCCAGATCTTCGAGGAGAACTCATGGGGCATCTTTCCATTGGCGTGGAGCTTGTCAATGCACTCTGGCGTGAATTACCAAAAGAAGAATGGAGCGATCTTGTCCCCTCTTCCGAAGAGGTACGACTCCATCTCCTCCACTTAATTGCCTCCCACCATGGTCAGCTAGAATATGGCTCCCCCATTCTTCCTAAAACACCCGAGGCAATCACACTTCATCTTCTTGATAATCTTGATGCACGGCTTGAAATGTTCCAAGAAGCTTACAGCCGGAGTTCCCCAAGCGAGCTTGGCCTCTTTGAATGGAGCCGCCCGCTAGGAGTTGCCCCCATCGCACCACTAAAAAAATATTTACCTCAAGAGGAAAATTGAACTCTGAAGTAACGTGAGATAGAGACTACCACGGCCTACTTTCACTTGAGTAGCATTGCGATTTCTATCAACCAAGGACAATGTCTTGACCGCTAGCATGAGAGGCAAGGCCGAGGCCATTTTAAATCTACCGGGGCGAAGTGCTTCTATGTAATGTCCCCCTTGTTTCAAGTAAAAGAGGGCCTGTTCATAGAGTTGAGAAAATTGATCCTCACTACAATAGAAACGACCGTTTTCTCTATCCTTATAACGATCCCGCAGAATGTTTGTAAGCTGAAGCCCTTTTCCATAATCCATTCCCCATTTCATCATCCTCTCTCGCGGTTCCTTGGAAAAATGTGGAAAATGATGTGCTGCTAACGTTGTCCAAAATTCTCCAACACAGCCTGCCACGAGATAGAGATAACGGGATAATTCCTCTGAACTCAGTATCATGGTAGAGTGGCATGGTAAAAAAAAATTCAAGTCCCATTGCTGGCCTTCTAAAATTATCTGCCACACGACTCGGATAGCCTCGGCTTCAATAGGGTCTCTAAATGGATCCTTGAGCTTTTCTAACAATGATGGAAGGAGTTTCAATAAATCACAATCCGATACTCGAAAGGTGGCTGTTGCTTCATCAGCAATGGTGTCGGAAGCACGTGCTAAGAGGTAGGCAAGGGCCGCTGGCTCTTGAAGCTGGCGTGGCAATAAACGAATAGTGAGATAAAAAGTACGAGCTACTTTTTTAAGAATAGGGAAAAGGGGATCCATGAAAAATCTTTTACATTCTTCCCTTGAGCGATTGTAGGCGAAGTGAAATAAGCTCTATTTTTTCTTCTCTTGCGTTACCGAGTCCTGCAGCCTCTGCAGATTGGAGATGGCTCTCTTTTCCTGCAAGTTTAGGAAGATGAGCGATGCAACGTTGCTCATCAATAAGATGGGCTGCAGTGAAATCAATGGCAACAGGATCATAGGAAGCAAAAAGGGCTCCATAGGGAATAGTGTGGGAAGGATTCGGTCCAGGACCCCCAGCATATTCGAGCGCGATGCCATCCATGAGGGTGAGAATGACCTTTGGAGCAATAATCTCAGAGGCATAAATTTCTCCAATAGCGGGATCTCCAAAGTAAGGTGACTTGGTGAAGCGTCGCCAGTTATCAATCACCCCGAGTGACAAGCTTGCAAGCCCCCCATGAACACCGGAGTAGATACTGTCGCAGAGGGATGGTATGTTAATAATTTTATCAATATGACGACTTAAAAGCAGTGCATAATGGCTTTCATTACTAAACTGAGATTGAGTGTGGTGAATCCAATCTTGAAAAGAATGAGGAGATTCTTGAAATTCCAGATCGCCATAAACGAGTTGACCAATAAGGGGAGAAAAAAAGGGTGCCTCGGGATCATAACCTGTCCCCTGTTCGATCCATTGAAGTTGCACCCCAGTGAGCTGAAAATATCCTGCCATTTCTAAATCTCGACGACGACGATCCCAGATCATGATTTTTTCCGATTGGACTCCAGCATCACGAAGTTCCTTCACAATAATCTCAACGAGCTCCCGATGAGTTCCGCTGAGTGCTCCTGGCTCTGTTGCTACTTTAATCCCAACACTCTCTCCATGTTCTCCTACTTTGATTAATGAGGACCATGCTTCACGAGGAGTTTTTTTTTGTGTGATCGCACAAATCAGCGTATCAAGCATGATCTTAAGATGGGCCGGATTTATTTTCCATTCATGGCTTACTACCAGTTCATCAAAAACAGCAAATACCTGGGAATGATCCATCACTTTTTTTTCTCCAGGAGAAGGAGCAAGGAGGGAAGTTTTATGAGTCGAAGAGGGATCAGAAGCAGGAACCAAGAGATTTATGGAAGTCCTCATCAACGGCAATCTCGATTCAGGCAAACAACACCTGTTCGAGAAAATCATTCCAGCTGTTATCAAATAAAAGAATGTGGAGCATCGCATGCAATTATTGAGAAATATTTTCAATCGCTCTGGTGCTTTTGTGGAGAGAGGCGCGTGTTAATCGGAGGATTCAGCACGATAATACTTCTCACCAATACGAATTTTTTCACGACCATTTTTCACTCTCCAAGCATTGGTATCACGTAATGAATAAACACAACCACAATATTCTTGTTGGTAAAACTCCTCACGCTTTGAAATCTCCAACATGCGGGCTGAGCCCCCCTCTTTTCTCCAATTAAATGTCCAATAAGAAAGCCCCTCATAACGAGCTGCAGCCCTCATTCCTGACTCATTGATTTGCTCCAAATTTTTCCATCGAGAAATCCCTAAACAACTTGTCATAACTGGAAAACCACGTTCATAGGCTTGTAATGCCGTTCTTTCAAAACGTAGATCAAAACAGGCTGTACAGCGAATGCCGCGCTCAGGTTCTTTCTCCATTCCCTTCACACGATCAAACCATTGATCTGTATCATAATCAGCATCGATAAAGGGAATATGGAGTTTTTTGGCAAAACGAATGTTTTCCTCTTTGCGCAATTCATATTCCTTACGGGGGTGAATGTTTGGATTGTAGAAAAAAATTTCGATCTCTAAACCGGAAGCAACCATGGCTTCAATCACCTCACCAGAACAGGGAGCACAGCACGAATGCAAAAGCACACGCTTTTCGCCACCTGGGGGAAGGTTATTAGCGTGATGAGAGTGAATGGAAGAGGTGGCAATCATGGGGTAGTAACAAAAAGAGTTCTATTATTCCAGAGGTACATAGCCCCTGAGTAGAGAGTGAAAAAAAGAGTTATTCCTACAAGCCAAGGCCCTAAAAACATCCAGGACCATGAAATCCAAGGAGCATAAGAAAAATTTTCAATGGCCAAAAGAAAGAGATAAAAAAGAATTGTGATGAGTTGCCAGAACGTTTTTTGTTTACCAAGTTGATCTGACGCAAGGCTCAATCCCTTCTCCAAGGCGAGAAAACGGAGTCCAGTGATAAAAAATTCACGAGCAATAATGATGATCACAACCCAGGAAGGAAAGGCTTGATAGGGAATGAGAGAAATCAAGGCTGCCGCAACAAGAATTTTATCAGCAAGAGGATCAATAAAGCGCCCAAAACTAGTACAACTCTGGTAACGCCGAGCTATATAACCATCTAGCCAGTCGGTAAAAGAGGCCAATGCAAATGTCCCAAATGCCACACAATCAGACCATGGAGTAGAGCAGGAAAGAGCAACCACAAAAATAATTGTAAGCCCTATTCTTGAAAGCGTCAGATTATTAGAAAGGTTCATAAATTCAAATAATCATGATGCCAATAAAAATAAAAAAAGAAACTCCTATCCCGGATATTTCATACTGATTATGACGAGGGAGCTGCGAAGGCTGATGAGGCACCAACGGCAGTCAAAAGACCGCGGAGGGGACTGCCTTTGGCCCGCTTATTTCATACTGGTTCGTCGCGAGGCGCCGCGAATCCTGATGCAGAAACCACCGGCGGTCGGAAGACCGCGGGGGAGACTGCCCTGGCTTTAGGGGGCAGCCCTGAAAGGGCGAGACGAGCGGGAGCGAGCGAGTCAACGAAGGTGATTGATTGCGACGACGGCTGTATGTTTCATACTACCCGACGAGCAATTCGAAGCTGACGCAGTATCCATCAGGTGTTCGCAAGCCGCAGCAGAATCGGTATGAAATATGCGGGTTAACCCGGATGTTTCATACTGATCGTGACGAGGAGGCCGCGAAGGCTGATGGGGTAAGGCAGGCGAGTATTTTGATGCAGGGCTGTATGTGTACATACTGCCCAAATCAAAATG
>WBXG01000080.1 GCA_008932965.1 Verrucomicrobiota bacterium | reverse complement strand
CATGCGTGCTTTAAAAAGCGCTATATTTCGGATGGCACGCTCCACTTGTTCTTGCGGGACGGTAGCCAAGTGATGCACTGCCTCTTCCGCTAGTTCCGTGCGATGGCAAATCATGAGCAGATCATTTCCAGCAGAGAGTCCGAGTCGAAGCATGTCGTGTAAAGTATAATTATTAATGATAGCTCCCATATCAAGGTCATCGGTCATGATAAGTCCTTTAAAGCCCATCTCCTCTCGTAATAATTGAGTAATGATGTTTGGAGAAAGGGAGGCTGGAAGTCCAGAACTATCAAGTTCAGCAAAGCTGATGTGTCCAATCATCATACTATCGACCGATCTATTTTGAAATTGCACGTTAGTAGCAAATGTTGAAGCAGATTGGGATTTTGAGTTGGATGGTGAAGCGAAGTGACGGAAAACTTTAAGTTCGTTTGCTTCAAGCTCTGATCGAGATCGTTGGAGGGCCGAGAGATCGTAGTGGGGGTCGCTTGGAGCACAGGAGTACCCAGGAAAGTGTTTGCCACAACTTAGAATGCCAGTTGCTCTTAAGGCATCGTTAAAAATTCCAGCAAGTTCTATTACCTGATCTGCATCGTTGCCATAACAGCGTCCTCGTAAGGAATTATCTGCCTCTTCATCAAAAGCAATATCGAGGACTGGACAAAGATCGAGATTGAATCCAAAAAGTTTGAGTAATTTTCCAGTTATCTCACCATGGCGTCGAATCAGTTCAGGATTTCCAGAGGAGCGAAGTTGATAAGCATTGGGAGGTTCATTACCGAGGAGTTTTAACCGAGAAACACGTCCTCCTTCTTGATCAATCGTGATGATCGGTTCAATTTCACTATGCTTGCGGAGTGTATCAATGAGATGACGAAGTTGTTCTGGAGTTTGAATATTACGTCCAAAAAGAATAAAGCCTCCTGGTTGTACTTGCTCGATTAGTCTAATAGTGGGGGCATCAAGGGTAGTCCCTGGAATACCCATGAGGAGGAGTTGACCGAGTGGTAAATTTTCCATAGCTTCGCAGTCTACAAGTTGATTTTATAATGAAGCAAGAACGCATTGGTCTTTTTGGAGGTACTTTTGATCCAGTTCATTTAGGGCATCTTATTCTGGCATATGATGCTCTTGAACTCTTACATTTAGATCAGTTAATTTTTTTACCAGCACGTCTCTCTCCTTATAAAAAAGAAGCACCACCGCAAGCTTCTCGAGAGGATCGTTTGGCTATGTTGCTCTTAGCTACTGAGGGCGAGCCTCGCTTTACAGTGGATCCTCGTGAATTAAGCCGTCGTGGGCCCTCTTATGCTATTGAGACAGTGAAAGAGTTAGAGAAGGAATTTCCAGAAGCGACCTTTTTTTATCTTCTTGGAGAGGACCATGCTAACACGCTTCCTGGATGGAGGGAGATTGAAGAATTGAAAAAAAGAGTGACTTTTTCTTTCTTTATAAGAGGAAGTAGTTCAACCTCAAGAATTCCTTTGCTGAAGCGGCGAATCGATATTTCTTCTACTGAAATTCGAGACCGTTGCGCTCGAGGCACAGAATTTTCCTATCTTTTATCACCCCCTGTATTTTCTTATCTTGAAAAAAAATCTCTCTACCGTCCTTCCTCGCTCTGAAAAGAATACTGAAGAGCAACTAGCCCTTTTATGTTTAGAGGCTGCTGCAGATAAAAAAGCAGAAGATCCCGTGATCCTCGATCTAAGAGGTATTTCCACCTTTACCGATTATTTCGTTATCGTTTCTGGAAATTCAGAGCCACAAATTAAAGCGATCGCAAGCTCCATTCGAGAAACGATACGGGAAAAGCACGATTGTTCTCCCTTTTCTGATGATAGCTATCCAGGGAGTCCTTGGATTGTGCTCGATTATGGGACTGTTATTGTACATATCTTCCATAACAAGCTCCGTGAACTCTATGATCTCGAGTCTCTTTGGGGTGATGCCAAGCGACTCGATTTATAGTCTATTCAAAAAGTGGGTGCGTGATAAGGTTGCTGTTTCCATAACCCGTCATTCTTTATTCGGCTTGTGCTCACAAGCCCTGCACGGCATCTCATGAAACTTCAGTATCAAATATCCGAGATAGAAAAAAATACTGCTCTTATCATTCCTAGATTGAGGGATCTCTCTTTGATTTTGGCAACAGCAGAATCATGCACAGGGGGATTGCTTGCTCACTGCTTTACGAATATTCCTGGGGCTTCTGATGTTTTTAAACTAGGATTGGTTACCTACTCGAATGCTTCAAAAATGCAATTATTAGATATTCCTTTAATAATGCTTGAAGAGCATGGGGCCGCCAGCAAGGAAGTAGCAATGGCTATGGCAGAGGGAGTCAGGGAGAAAAGTGGAGCTTCCTTTGGACTGGCAACCACGGGAATTGCTGGACCCACAGGAGGGAATGAAGAAGTTCCAGTAGGAACACTTTATTTAGCGATTGCCCAGGAAGGTAAAGAAACAGTCGTTTGGAAAGAATTTTTCCCCAGTATTGAGCGTCTTGCTTTTAAAGAAAAAGGGGTAGATGCCATGTTAAAAAGATTGTATAGAATTTTAACTCCTCATTAACCCGCATATTTCATACTAATTGTGACCTCCTTATGACGATTCCGTATGAAATATGTGGGTTAAAGACTATTTCTTCGTATTTAGGGACCACTATCGTGTGGTAGCACCTGAGGGCGTCTTGCTTGCGGTTTCAAGATTCTTTGCGTAGAAGCATCGGAGGAATCAATTTTCATTCCTTTTAAGGAGCTGCTTAACTCCTCAATTGGTTTAAAATCACTATGAGGTAATGCAGACACAGGAAGAGAAAATGAGTTGTAGGTTTTTTTTTCTGTCGCTTCCCCTTTGGAATTATCAGTCACATCCGTTAATCTTCCTCTTTTTCCAGTAACTTTTTCATCGATAGGTTCGTTTGTTGATATTGAACCAGGCGACGCTGAAATAGAGGCAGTTGTTGTAGTTCCGGATTCTGAAATATTCATAATTTTACAATTTCTTAAACTTACCCCGTTACTATGTCAATACTCTATGTGCTCACTCAATCAGTGTTGATTCTGATTATTTAATAGTTTTTGAAATGATGGAAGGCTAGCGAGCTGTTGAAGGAGAGGTTCCCGAACAATTTGTTGTAGTGCAGCTTGACCGCCAAGCTTCAAAGCTTGATGAAGAGTTACAATAGCATCCTCATTTTTTCCTAGTAGGACTTGGTACTTAGCTTTTGTGAAGGGAACATCCCACTCGTTTGGCTGTATTTTTATTAAAAGTTCGGCTGTTTCCATCGCTTTGGGAATGTTGTTTTGCATAGCGTAAAAATTAATGAATTCACGCAGCAGTGATGCATCATGAGGGTTTGCATGAATAGCATTGTTAACAAGTTGATCAACTTTTTTTTGATTTCCAATAGTTCCATAATCTTGAAGCAATTTTATTAATAGAGGACGATTGTTAGGCTCTGTATCAAAGCGTTGTTGGAGTAGGGGGGCCTCTTTGCTGGATTTAAGACGAGTGCTAGTAAATTCCATCATTTTTTTAAGAGAGGGACTATTAGGATCAACACGAAGTGAGGCATTCACGAGTTCTTTGGCTTCTTCAAATCGCCCTTGTTTGGAGAGTAGATTTAGCATGTTTTCTACTGTTTCACTATTACCAGGCCACAAATCAAGGGCTTGTTTATATGCGAACTCCGCTTCTGGTTGCATGTTTCGAGAAGCATAGATATTTCCTGTTGTATTACGGAGTTTGGCAAAAGAATGTTGAGCAACTTCGTCATTCTCAAAACCTTTTGAGGCTCTTAAGCGCTTGATATACTCATTCCAGAATTGTTGATCACGAATTACAATTTCTGTTGAAAGTGAGGGAAGGGGATCATGGTTGATTTCATAGCAGAGTCCATGCGGGATAGCGTAGGGATAACTCCATGGCATCGAAAAACTCTCTTCTACAAAAAAGCGATGTTGATCGCGATTACGAAGAAAAATCCACTCTGCAATAGCGGAATTTAGAAATGCTGAATTTATCTGTTGTCGAGCTACTTCAGGATTGCCTTGAAGCTTTTGGATCGAGCTCTGATAGAGAGTGGAGATATCTTCTGGATGAGGAAGTATGAGATTTGCTTTTGGATAGGTATGATCACGTCCTAAAAAGCGTTCTATCCAATTAAAGGTTGAAGGACGTTCCTCAGTATAGTGAGAACGGATATACTGATTATAATATTTATCAGCTAATGCATTCTGAGTAACAACATAAAGGTCTCGACGATCAAAGTGAGGGTCACGTTTATAACGCGGGTCTATAAAGCTCTCACCAAATATCATATAAGTTGGTATGAAGCGCCCGGGATCAGTTCCTCCAAAGAAGAAGCTATCAGGAGGAAGGTCTGCTAGCATATCGTGACCAAACATCCATCCAAACCAATGATTGCGTTGAGAGCTTCGAGGAAGTCCGATACAAAAAGTATATAGTGAAATGATTCCAGAACAAAGAAGGAGCGCCATCCCTGCACGAGGAGAGAATCTTTCTAATCTTTTAAAAAGAAGAGCAGTACCATAGCTCGCTAAAAGAAGCAAAAACCCATAACTCAGTCCTTGCCATGGTTTTTGCATATCCCAGGTTGGATTATCATAGCCGCTAGGTGCCATGATTGGCTCAAAAAATGCTGCTAGCATCAATCCAGTCAAAAGGAGGATAAACCAAATCCGTTGCTCTCTGGTTTGTTGTCGCAAAAAGGGAGTTGCCAAAAAAATAAGTAACAAAGGAAATGGTGAAATGTTTTTAAAAAGAACTCTCCAAAATCGTTTAAAAAAACCTATAAATAATTCCAATGAAGATTCTCCTGCCTGCATCTTCATTAGCGATTGATTTTTTTCAGGAGGAACCCCCATGGCTTTCCCAATAGTTCCTTGTAACTGATCAGCTAAGGTTCCCCAATATTGAGAACGATTAATTGAATAAAAAAATCCTTCACGAGTACTCGTATAGCTCCAATTCATAGGAGGATTTGTACTAGAAGCCAAAGGCATATAAAGGTACGGGAGAAGGCCTGCAACAACAACTAGCACAAGAAGAAGTCCTTGCTTCCATTCTGTAAATTTTTTCTTAAAAAACAGTAGTAGTAAAAAAGCAGTTGTTGTTGTGTAGAGAAAACGAAGGGCTGACTTCATCACGTCAGGCATCGAAGAGAGAGTGGCAAAACCGACATAAAGGAGGCTCCCAATGAGTAGACTGT
>WBXG01000079.1 GCA_008932965.1 Verrucomicrobiota bacterium | reverse complement strand
CCCGCTCGTCTCGCCCTTTCAGGGCTGTCTAAAGACAGTCTCCACCGCGGTCTCCCGACCGCCGGTGGTGTCTGCATCAGGATTCGCGGCGCCTCGCGACGAACCAGTATGAAATATGCGGGTTAACCATTTTTTATATCCTGCTGTTCTCCTTGATCACCTTTACTGATCTCTTCCATTAACTCATCGCTTGCTAGTTAGCAGAGCACTGACTATTTTCATGAATCTAATTTAAGGAATTCATTATGGAACATACTCCGCTCAGTGAGCTTATCGCTATTCGTCGTCAAAAACTCCAAGCACTTCGAGATTATGGGATCGATCCTTTTGGAGGCCCTTTCAAAACTAGTGGAACTGTCGCTGATGTCGTGGCTGCCTTTGCTGAGGGCTCTGCAGTCTCGCTGGCTGGCAGGGTGACTGCTTACCGTGATATGGGAAAGAGTCGCTTTCTTGATCTTTCAGATATTGGGGGGCGTCTGCAAATTTATCTCAACACAAAGGAATTGGAGGAACAAAGTGCAGTAGCACTTCCTCAAGTTGATATTGGAGATTTTATTGGTATTGAAGGAATTTATTTTACTACCAAAACTGGTGAGAAAAGTATTCGTGCAGCCAAGCTTGTTTTCTTAAGCAAAGGACTCCGCCCGCTTCCTGACAAATGGCATGGGGTTCAAGATGCAGAAATACGCTATCGTCAACGTTATCTTGATCTCATTGCCAATGACTCATCACGTACGATTTTCAAACAACGGATCGCTATTGTTCGTGAAATCCGGCACTTTTTAGAGGAGCGAGGATTTTTAGAGGTGGAGACTCCAATGATGCAGGCCATTCCTGGAGGTGCGGCAGCAGAGCCCTTCAAGACACATCATAATGCTCTTGGAATGGATCTTTTTCTGCGTATCGCCCCAGAGCTTTATTTGAAGCGACTCTTGGTGGCTGGTTTTCCTAAAGTTTTTGAACTCAATCGTAATTTTCGTAATGAAGGGGTTTCCCGTCGTCACAATCCGGAGTTCACGATGCTTGAGGCCTACTGGGCCTTTGCTGATTTTGAGCAGATGTCACACCTTGTTGAAGAGATGATTTGTGCACTTGCAGATCATATTGGTGTCGGACCCATGATTGAACATCACGATCATGAGGGGAATATCACACGTACCATTAATTTAGCTCGGCCATGGCGCAGAGCACGCTATAGAGATCTTGTAGAGGCAGCAGTTCCAGGTTGGTTTGAGCTCGATCTTGATAGCAAACGTAAGCAATGTTCTGAGCTGCGTCTTGATATCACTCATTGCGAGGCGGAGTTTGAAGTAACCCAGCATGTTTTTGAAAAGTTAGTGGAAGAAAAATTGATTGATCCTTGTTTTGTCACCCATGTACCCAAGGAGCTTGTTCCGCTAGCGAAGCTCAGTGAGAAGGATCCTTCTACGGTCGAGGTTTATGAGCTTATTATCAATGGTCAGGAAATTTCACCTGGTTACTCTGAACTCAACGATCCTGATCTCCAGCGTGAACGTCTGGAACACCAAGCTGGAGTAGAGAAACAATGTCTCGATGAAGATTTTTTAGAAGCCCTCGAATATGGAATGCCTCCTGCTGGTGGAATCGGGATTGGGATTGATCGTCTCGTGATGATGTTGACAGGTGCGGCATCGATCCGTGATGTAATTCTCTTTCCACATTTAAAGAAAAAATAGGCAAGTCTCCCCCCGCTGTCTCCAGACCGCCGGTGGTGTCTGCATCAAGATTCGCGGTGCCTCGCGACGAACCAGTATGAAATATCCGGGCTAAGTTGGTTTCCATGAAACTATTTCAACGCTTGTTCCAAATCGTTTTTTAAATCCTCCACATCTTCAATGCCCACCGACAAACGAACAAAACCATCGCGGATACCGAGTCGTTCTCGTTGTTCTTTGGGAACAGCCAAGTGAGTCATGAGTGCTGGATGTTCAATGAGGCTCTCAACACCACCGAGGCTTTCTGCAAGAGTGAAGAGCTTGGTGCGTTGTAGGAAGGCCTTGGTTTCTTCAAGAGTATATTTTAAATCAAGTGAAATCATTCCTCCAAATCCCTTCATTTGCTGACAGGCAAGCAGGTGTTGAGGATGGCTCTGGAGTCCTGGGTAGAAAACGTGGCCAACCTTAGAATGCTCTTCAAGCCAACTTGCCAATTCCATGGCATTGGAATTGTGACGCTCCATTCGAAGTGCAAGTGTTTTTAAACCACGAAGTGCCATAAAGCTATCAAAGGCCCCTGCAATAGCACCGATGCTATTGTGTAAAAAATGAAGCTGTCGTCCAAGCTCTTCGCTGTTAACCACAGCGACTCCATTGACAATATCGGAATGTCCATTGAGATATTTTGTGGCCGAGTGAATGACAATATCGAATCCATGCTCGAGGGGTCTTTGGATCATCGGTGTAGCGAAGGTGTTATCAGCTACCGTAAGAAGCTGGTGTTTCTTGGCGAGGGAGGCTATTTGATTCAAATCAGCAAGCTTCAGCATGGGGTTAGTTGGAGTTTCGACCCAAATCATTTTAGTATGAGGTCTCACTGCTGCCTCAATGTCCTCGATTTTTGTAAAATCGACAAATGATACCTCCAGGCCAGCAGAGCGTTTTCGGACACGTTCTAACAATCGGTAGGTACCACCATAAAGATCATCGCTTGCAATGATATGATTGCCAGGCTCGAGAAGCTCTAGAATCGTAGCAATGGCAGCCATGCCAGAGGAGAAGGCAAATCCTCGCAGTCCACTTTCAAGGTTAGCAATACACTCCTCGTAGGCATGGCGTGTAGGATTGCCGGTGCGGGAGTATTCATAACCTGTATGTTTGCCTGGGCTCTCTTGAGCATAAGTAGAGCTCAAGTAAATAGGGGTCATCACAGCACCCGTAATAGGTTCTGGTTCTTGTCCTGCGTGAATGACGCGTGTCTTCAAATGATAGGTGTTCATATATATTAATCCAAAAATCCGTTTTGTTTCATCCAGTTATCATCTGCATATTTTGTGAGATAATTACGAATGCCATCAGCCAAGATGACAACGCATTTTTCTCCTTTTTTGAGTCTCTTTGCAGCTTGCAGTGCACCCCAAGTTGTGGCTCCACAGGACCCCCCGACAAGCAATCCCTCCTCACGAATGAGACGACGTGCCATCAAGAAGGATTCCTTGTCAGCCGTTTTGATGTATTCGTCCACAAGCGAATTATCGAGTACTTTAGGAAAGAAATCGTAACCGATCCCTTCAACCTTGTAGGAAAAGACTTCCGTTCCACCTCCAAGAATAGAACCGTAAGGATCAACTCCAACGATCTTGATGTTAGGGTTAACTTCTTTGATTTTACGGGCAATACCGGTGATGGCACCCCCTGTGCCAACAGAAATAACAACCATAGCGAGTCCTTTACCTGCATCATCCAAGATCTCTTGAGCCGTTGTGCGGTAGTGAATGTCAGGATTTGCAGGATTGCTATATTGATCGAGGATATGAGAATTTGGGATTTCTTTTTGGAGTTTTTTTGCAAGAGAAATATGACTCTCAGGAGAATCATAAGCCGCTTCTGTGGGTGTGCGATATATCGTTGCTCCCAGTACCTTAAGAATGATTTCTTTTTCTTGACTCATCTTTTCTGGCATCGTGATGATCATTTTATATCCCTTTGCTGCTGCTGCTACAGCAAGGCCAATCCCTGTATTGCCTGAAGTCGCCTCAATAAGGGTATCTCCAGGCTTGATTCTTCCCGATGCCTCTGCCTCCTCAATCATGCTTTTGGCAATACGATCTTTTAAAGATCCACCAGGGTTAAAAAATTCACACTTGCCATACATTTCACAATCAAGTTCCTGGGCAATTCGGTGAAAGCGGACGAGGGGAGTGTTTCCTACAGTCTCTAGGATAGTGTTATAACGCATGAAATAAAGGGGGGCAGGTACTTTCTCATCCTTTGCCCATGAGCTCAAGATCTTTTGCTTTCTACAGGTAGAGAAACGCCTAAAATCCAACCTTCGATACGAAGTTGTTTTACAAATGTTGCAGAACATTGTTCTAAATTGAGGGAATCATTACTTTCATGAATCCAATGCCGCATTCCAGCCGCAGCAATCAATGCGTCAGCACAATGATCATTTATTTTTGAATGAGAGGGAGTGGTTGATTTGTAAAACAACAAAAGTTCTTTTAGCTTTTTAATGTCACGCACTTTGGAAAGACCATGATTAGCTTCTCGAAGAAAGAGGCGAGGGTAGATTTCTAAAATTACAATGGTTGCTTCATTACAGTGCTCCTGAGAATCAAATGGCCAGAAGGCAATTTTTTCTTGGAGCTGTTCTTTTAAAAAGTGAGCCATACGCATCGCTGCTAATCCTCCCTTCCCTACTTGTTTTGCCCCTATTAATTTAAAAGGATTTTCTGGATAGCCTCGGTGTTGATCGATACACCCTAATTCTGTGAGGCGCCGTGTTACTGGGAAATGGAGAGGTTTTTTTCCTTCAATCCAAAAAGCATCACGAAAGAGTGATTCTCTCCAAAAAGCATGAGCATAAAAATTGGACTCCTGATGACAGGTCTTTTCAATCAAGGCCCAAAGCTCATGAGCGGTTTGAAGATGAGGTAGGTATTTATGAACGAGAGATGCAGAATAGCCAAGATTACTGTCAATTCCAACAAGCAGGCGCTTCGACCCTGCTGCTTGTAGTATGAGCCACTCTGCCACACGAGCACGGGACCACTCTTTTTCTGGGGGAGAAATAAGTAAGACTTGAGAGTCATCTTTAAAGGCTTTTGCAACAGCAATTCCTGGGCTTAATACTGCTTTGGATCCAGACCAATCAATAGCAATATAGTCGTCAAAGGGGATCATAGCTCTCCTTGTTCCATTTTAGAAAAAATAGAGGTTGCTTCTTGTTGGATTGCCTCTTTTTTTTCCTGAGGAAATTGATTCCATGTTGAAAAAACCATATTCATACGCTGGTTGCTTTTTAGTTGAGTAGCATGACGTGCCATGAAATCCCAATAGAGAAGATTGAAAGGGCAAGCTCGCTCACCAATTGTGAGATTAGGATCGTAAAAACATTTTTTGCAATAGTTGCTCATTCGATGGATATATTTTCCACTTGCGGCATAGGGCTTGCTTCCAACAATTCCACCATCACCAAAGAGAGCCATACCAAGGGTATTGGGCATTTCTACCCATTCGTAGGCATCCGAGTAGACTCCTAGGTACCATTCTTGAACTTCTTTGACATCTAACCCAGCGAGTAGAGCAAAGTTACCTGTGATCAT
>WBXG01000078.1 GCA_008932965.1 Verrucomicrobiota bacterium | reverse complement strand
CAGCCCTGAAAGGGCGAGACGAGCGGGAGCGAGCGAGTCAACGAAGGTGATGGATTGCGACGACGGCTGTATGTTTCATACTGCCCGAGGAGCAATTCGAGGCTGACGCAGTATCCATCAGGTGTTCGCAAGCAGCAGCAGAATCGGTATGAAATAGGCGGGTTAACCCATTGTAAGGTTGCTTGCGGTTGAATGAAATTTTGATAGGGTTGAGGGATGGCCTCCAACTCTTCTAAAATTCTCCCTAAGGTTTCACTCAAAACTACTCTAAAAAAGAGACCTCTATCTTCAAAAAATGAGAAAATAGTGATCCTTGATTTTGGATCCCAGTACACTCAGGTCATTGCACGTCGGGTGCGGGAGTGTCATGTCTTTTCAGAAATACTTCCTCATACTACGAAAGCTTCCCTCCTAGCCAAGGACCCAACAATTCGAGGTATTATTTTATCCGGTGGTCCAGCTAGCGTCTATGCTAAGAAAGCACCTACTTTGGATACTGCTATTTATAAACTGGGAGTCCCTATTCTTGGGATTTGTTATGGGATGCAGTTGATGACACGTGATCTCGGAGGTGTTGTTGCTCGTTCTCAATGCCGGGAATATGGTTCTGGTGAATTAACCCTCACTGGGATAGCTCCTTTATTTAAAAAAATAAAAAAGAAAATCACCGTTTGGAATAGTCATGGTGATCGCATTGAAAAACTACCTAAAGGGTTTTCTGTTCTTGGCTCTACAGAAAATTCTCCCAATGCCGTTATTGGAGATCTTGATAGAAATTTTTACGGTCTTCAATTTCACCCTGAAGTAGCCCACACTGAAGGAGGAAAAGAAATGCTTCAAAATTTCCTTCACTCTCTCTGTGGTTGCACCCCAAGCTGGAAAATGGATTCTTTTATTGAGAGAAGTTGTGAAGCAATTCGAGCCCAGGTGGGTCAAGGGCGTGTTATTTTAGGATTGAGTGGAGGAGTCGATTCCTCAGTAGCAGCAGCACTGTTGCATCGTGCCATTGGAGATCAATTGACCTGTATTTTTGTCGACAATGGGTTGCTGCGATCTGGAGAACGCAAGGGGGTCAGTGAACTCTTTGCACACCATTTTAAAATTCGTTTAAAAGTCGTTCGCGCCAAAAAACAATTTTTAATGAAGCTTCAAGGGGTCAGTGATCCTGAAAAAAAACGAAAAATCATCGGCAAGGAATTTATTCATGTCTTTGAAGAAGCAGCAAAAGAATTGCAGCTTAGCTCTAAGAGAACTTCACATCCTTTTAAATTTCTTGCTCAAGGAACTCTATATCCTGATGTGATTGAAAGTGTCCCCATTGGAAATAACCCGGCCTCGTTGATTAAAAGCCATCATAATGTAGGAGGGCTTCCTAAGAAAATGAAATTTGAATTAGTAGAACCACTACGTCAGCTTTTTAAAGATGAAGTACGTGAGCTCGGCCGTCAGCTAGGCTTGCCCCGGGAAGTGGTCGATCGTCAGCCCTTTCCAGGGCCAGGTCTTGCTGTCCGAATTATCGGTTCTATAACACCAGAGCGACTGAAGATAGTGCGTGATGCTGATAGTATTGTGATTGAAGAGATGAAAGCATCTGGTTGGTACTACAAAGTCTGGCAATCATTTGCTGTCCTATTGCCTGTTCAATCAGTTGGAGTAATGGGTGATGAGCGAACTTATGATAAAACCATTGCGATTCGTATGGTCGAGAGTCAAGATGGAATGACTGCTAATTGGGTCCCTCTTCCTTATGAAATTTTGGCTAAAATTTCTAGCCGGATCATCAATGAAGTCGATGGAATCAATCGATGTGTTTATGATATTTCCAACAAGCCCCCAGCCACCATTGAGTGGGAATAAACATTCATTAATACCATGAAAAACATTGGCTCACTTCCTCATGAATCAAGAGATTAACATTAATGCTCTAAGCTCGATTCACCAGAGCCCTCCCCCTTTGCAAGGAGCTCGCCGTCGTGCCATTTACCCTGGGAGTTTTGATCCTGTGACCAATGGTCATCTTGACCTCATTGAACGTGCCTTGGGTATTTTTGATGAAGTGATTGTGGCAGTCGCTACCAACAGAGAAAAGAGTCCACTTTTTTCAACAGAGGAGCGTCTTGATTTGCTAAGAAAAGCATTAGGAAAAAGACCTGGTCTTTTTATCGAATCACTCGAGGGCCTTTTAGTCGAATCTGCAGCAAAGAGAGAAGCTTTTGTAGTGATTCGAGGATTGCGTGCGGTTTCTGATTTTGAGGGAGAGTTTCAAATGGCTCTTACTAACAGACGTCTGGAACCGCGTATTGAAACGATTTTTTTAGCACCCCGGGAAGATTGTATTTTTTTAAGTTCCCGCATTGTCAAAGAGGTTGCAATGCTTGGTGGGGATGTTTCCGATTTTGTTCCAAAACCTGTTTTTGAAGAATTGAAAAAAAAATATGTTAAAAAATAATTTATGATTCAAGTCCACCTTCAACATATTCCTGAAAATGAATCATTGCATCTTTGTGGTGAGACGGACTCCTCGTTCCTTGATTTAGCTGAGGCCGAAGCAGAAACGGTTGGCCCCCTTTTTTATGATTTGCAGGTGGGCCTTTCTGGCTCAGGTCTCTTTGCGACTGGCTCACTTTCACAAAAGGTTACAATGACTTGTGTCGCTTGTTTAGAACCTTTTGAACACCAAATCAACACCACAACATTTGCTATGCAACGCGATTTAGTAGGTTCTGAGTTAGTAGACTTGACCGAAGAGGTCAGAGAGGATATACATCTCCTCCTGCCCATGCATCCTCGATGTGATATGGGCGGAAATAAAAAATGCCCGGCCCAATTTCCAAAAAGTGATTTAGGCTTTAGGAAAGTTTCGGAGCATTGTTCAGTAGAACCTCATTCTGAAGAAAAAAGTTCTATCTGGGCTGTACTCGATCACCTCACAAAACATTAATAAACCCCATGGGAGTCCCAAAACGTAAAGTTTCCAAAATGCGTCTACGTACGCGCAAAGCCGCCAATCGATGGCATGCACCAAGTCTTGGAAAGTGCCAAGAATGTGGCACTCCAGTTCGTTCTCATACTGCATGCCCTGCTTGCGGTTCTTACCGCAATCGTCAAGTTCTTGATGTTACCCCAGCCTAATAGGTTGGAGAAATAATTAAGAATCTCAGTTCAAACAAGAACGAGATGAAAATTGTCCTTGATGCTATGGGTGGTGACTTTGCTCCCGAGAGCACTGTTGCTGGTGCGATTTTGGCCCTAAAGGAATATCCAAAAATCAGCCGTCTTTTTCTGACGGGTGATGAGGTATCTCTGCGTTCCCAGTTACAAAAACAAAATTTTAGTGACTCGCGTATTGAGATCGTTCCAACGACTCAAGTTGTCGAGATGAAAGACAAAGCTATTGATGCTGTGAGGAAAAAAAAAGATTCCTCTATTTCTCGTGCCGTTGATCTTGTCAAGCATGGTGAAGCTGAAGCTGTTGTGAGTGCCGGTCATACTGGAGCTTCGGTAGCTGCCACTACCATTAAGCTACGCATGCTTGAGGGCATCGAGCGACCAGGAATTGCCTCCTTTTTTCCAACTGAAAAAAACACCTGTATTCTCATGGATGCTGGTGCCAACGTCGATGCACGACCCAAACATATTTTTCAATATGCCATTATGGGATCTGTTCTTGCTAAGCACTTCTTAGGCTATGCCAATCCAGATATTGGTCTCATGTCTATCGGTGAGGAAGATGTCAAGGGAAGTGAATTTACTAAAGAAATTTTCAAGCTCCTCAAGGCTAGCACCCTTAACTTTCGAGGAAACATTGAAGGAAATGACCTGTTCAAAAATCCCGTTGATATTGTTCTCTGTGACGGCTTCACCGGAAATGTTGTTTTAAAGACAATGGAGGCAACAGCAGGGGCTGTTTTTCATTGGCTTAAGAAAGAGCTTCTCAAAACCCCTGTTCGTATTGCCGGGGCATGGTTAGCACGTAATGCTTTCCGTTCTATTCGCAAGCAGACCAATCCTGAAATGTATGGAGGAAGCCCCCTTTTAGGAATAGATGGCATTTGTATCATTGCCCATGGTTCCAGTTCTCCACTCGCTATTAAAAATGCGATTCGTGTCGCTATGGAATTTATTGAACAGGGAGTAAACCCTAAGATTGTCGAGGCTCTAAGAGAATATAACTCACACCCCCCTGCAGAGGGCTCGCTTACAGAGAGCCATTCATAGAAGATATTGAATTCTATACACCGTAAAAATAATTTCCAAAAGTCTCCGTGCGGATAAAACTTTATAATTGAGATTTAAAACTCCACTCATCAATGAGCTGGAGCATGCCACCCTAACATTACCAACTTTTCACTGCACAATGCTGATTCAGAATCATACTGCCTCTGCCTCTATTCTTGGAACAGGCAGTTATTTGCCTGAGCGTATCATGACCAATGCTGAATTAGAAAAAATGGTAGATACCAATGACGAATGGATTCGTACGCGTACTGGTATTCAAGAGCGTCGTATCGCTGCTCCCAATGAGACAACCAGTGACATGGCAGCAGCAGCAGCTCGTGCAGCTTTAGAAAATGCAGGAATTGAAGCACAAGAAATCTCCATGATTATCTGTGCAACAGTGACACCAGATATGTTTTTTCCCAATACAGCTTGTTTTGTGCAGGCTAAAATTGGAGCAACCAATGCAGTCTGTTTCGATGTCAGTGCAGCCTGTTCTGGGTTTCTTTATGCCCTTGAGATTGCACGTCAATTTATTGCTGTTAGTCCAGAAAAAACCATTTTGGTCATTGGTGCCGACAAGCTCTCATCCATTGTAAACTGGGAGGATCGTAATACCTGTGTTCTTTTTGGAGATGGTGCTGGAGCTGCCATTTTAAGACATCGTGCCGGTGGAAGCGGTATCATCACAACATCGATGGGAAGTGATGGTAAGCTCGCTGATATTCTCTACACACCAGGAGGTGGTAGCGCTGCTCCCACAACTTCGGAAAACGTCTCAGAAAAACTAGCCACAATACGCATGAACGGGCGTGAGACCTACAAACAAGCAGTCAAAGCCATGGTCGACTCCTCACAGCAAGCCTTACTACAAGCTGGTATCACTATCGACCAAATCTCCTGTATTATTCCCCACCAAGCAAATTTGCGTATTATTGAAACCATTGCTAATCGTCTTCATGTCTCCCTCGATAAATTTCATCTCAATCTCGATCGTTTTGGTAACACTTCCGCAGCTGCTGTTGCCATTGCCCTCGATGAAGCCGCCAGAACCAGAAATTTTAAACAAGGGGATCTTATTTTATTGGTGGTTTTTGGAGGGGGATTAACATGGGCTGCCTCTGTGATCCAATGGTAAAAATGCCTCATAAATTCTACTGCTTCGGCAAGGAGCTGTGTCGCCTCGGTGCTCGCGTCCTCGAGTATTTCTCTATACACTCGGTTGCTGCGCGCCGATTCTCCTTGCTCCTTATCCGAATCAGCGAATTTCTGAGGCATTTTAT
>WBXG01000077.1 GCA_008932965.1 Verrucomicrobiota bacterium | reverse complement strand
GAAACTTCCTTTTTCCCTCTCCTTAAAAGAGGAGCCCGAAATCATCGCTCATATTTCTGCCCAAGAACTAGAAAAAATATGCTCTCCAGAAAGGCATTTTGTCCACGTGCAGGAGAAACTCCAAGCTATTGGAATTCAATAATAAGATCTCATCGGAGCCAATACTCCTTGGCTTCTAATACAACCGATCTTTGCATCATCTAAAATCTATTTACTCCACCTCAAGATCCTCATGAGTACTGAACACGAAGCACGTATGGAAAAAATCGTGAGCCTTTGCAAAAGGCGTGGTTTTATTTTTCCTTCCTCAGAAATCTATGGAGGTCTTAATGGAGTCTGGGATTACGGTCCTATGGGAGTTGAGCTCAAGCGTCACTTAAAGGATTTTTGGTGGAGGCGAGTTGTACGCGAGCGCGAGGATATGGTTGGAATGGATGGAGCTATTTTAATGAATCGAGCTGTCTGGCAAGCAAGTGGTCATGAGCAGACTTTTTCTGATCCCATGATTGATTGTAAAACGTGCAAGGGACGGTTTCGTGCTGATCAGATTGAATCCATTCCTTGCCCGCAAAAGCCAAGTAAGATGGTCGCTAGCTGTGAAGGGGACAAAACCGAACCTCGTGACTTCAATCTCATGTTTACGACTCATGTTGGTCCAATGGCAGATGATACTAATAAAACCTATCTTCGTCCTGAAACAGCTCAGGCTATTTTTGTCCAATTCCGCAATGTTTTAGAGACCTCACGCAAAAAACTCCCTTTTGGAATTGCACAAATCGGAAAAGCATTTCGCAATGAAATCAATCCACGTAATTTTATCTTCCGTTCTCGGGAGTTTGAACAAATGGAAATTGAATATTTTTGTGCTCCAAGCCAAGGGCTCGAGCTGCTTGATCTCTGGCTTGAGGAGCGGCTTCGCTTTTATGAAGATATCGGAATCCCTCGTTCTAAAATTCATGTTAAGGAAATTCCTGATGGAGAACGTGCCTTTTACTCACTTAAAACTTATGACCTTGAATATGAATTTCCTTTTGGCATTCAAGAGCTCGAAGGGGTTGCCTATCGTACAGATTATGATTTAAAACAGCATATGACTCATAGTGGAAAGCCACTCGATTATTTTGACGAAGAATCCAAAGAAAAATTTATTCCCCATGTCATCGAACCGAGTGCTGGCGCTGACCGTACGGTATTAGCCCTGCTTTGTGAGGCTTTTGAGGAACAAGAGGTCGAAAATGAAAAGGGAGAAAAAGAGACCCGAACGGTGCTTCATTTTCATCCACGTATGGCACCGGTGAAGGTTGGAATTTTTCCACTCCTTAAAAATAAACCCGACCTCGTCAAGAAGGCTCATGAAATCGAAAAAATGCTTCGAGCACACATGATGGTTTTTTACGATGAATCGGGAGCTATTGGTCGTCGCTATCGTCGCCAAGATGAAATTGGAACCCCATTTTGTGTGACGATCGACTTTGAGACCTTGGGAGAATCAGGTCCTCAGCTTGCTAATACTGTCACGCTTCGAGAGCGTGATTCTATGAAGCAGCACCGCATTGCCATTGATGAATTACTAGGCTATTTGCTAGGTAAGATTTTTTGATGTGATGTCCTTCTATAAAACTTCTCAGGAAATTTTAACAGAACGGTTACGTGCTGCGTTAGAATCAATGGACCTCTCCCCCGATTTTGCTCTCATTACAATGACAGCTGATCCTCGATTTGGGGATTATCAAACAAATGCTGCTATGGTGGCAGCCAAGCACCATAAGAAAAACCCTCGAGAAATAGCTGCTCAACTAGTAGCTCACTTAAATGTTGCTGATTGCTCTGAGAGACCAGAGATTGCGGGGGCAGGATTTATTAATTTCCGTTTACAGAAAACTTTTTTAGAAAAAAAAATCGATGAACTTCATCGTGATCCTCGTTTAGGGATTCCTAAAACTCCTCAACCACAAACCATCATTATCGATTTTAGTTCTCCTAATATTGCTAAGACGATGCATGTGGGACATATTCGAAGTACAATTTTAGGAGAGAGCCTTGCTCGTATCGCAAGATTTTTAGGGCATCAGGTCATTACCGACAATCACCTTGGGGATTGGGGAACTCAGTTTGGAAAAGTGATTTATGGTTTCAAGCACTTATTGAACAAAGAATCACTTGAAAAAAATTCGATCCAGGAATTAGTACGCCTCTATCGCGAAGTCAATGATCTTGAAGAAAAGGATCCAAGACTCAAGGTCTCCGTACGTGAAGAGCTTGTAAAATTACAAAAGGGAGATGAAGAAAATTTAGATATCTGGAAAAAAGTAGTAGCCCTCTCCTGGCAAGAATTTGAAAAATTGTATCATGTGCTCGATGTATCTTTTGATGAACGATTAGGAGAGAGTTTCTACAATAATGCTTTAGAACCCCTTGTAAAGCGCCTCCTAGCCAAGTCGATCGCCCAAAAAAGTGAAGGGGCTGTTGCTATTTTCTTTCCTCATCATCCCACTCTCGAGGAAAAACCATTTTTAATTCAGAAAACGGATGGAGGCTTTCTCTACGCCACTACCGATATTGCTACATTAGAATACCGAGAACAACGGTGGCATCCCGATGCAGTCTGGTATGTGTGTGGAGCGCCGCAGCAACTTCACTTTGAACAACTCTTTGCTGTTGCTTGTAAATTAGGACTCACTTCTGATTTTCGACATATTGCTTTTGGAAGCATTCTAGGAGAAGACCGTAAGATGATGAAAACCCGAAGTGGTGAAAATATCGAATTAGGTAGCCTTCTTCAGGAAGCCATTGATAGAGCTTTAAAAATTGTGAATGAAAGAAATCCTGACTCTTCTGATGAAGAAAAAAGAAAGATAGCCACGACCATAGGACTGGGGGCTCTTAAATATTCAGATCTCATGCAACACCGCATGACCGATGTTATTTTTTCCTGGGATAAAATGCTCTCTTTTCAAGGAAATACTGCCCCTTACCTCCAAAATGCTTATGTTCGCATTCGTTCCATTTTTCGGAAAGAGGGATTAGAACAAGAAGAAAGGAAGTTTTCTAGTCCTATCCTCATTACTGAAGAGGCCGAGCGGCGTCTTGTGTTACAGCTCCTACAATTTGGAGAAATTATTCCAAGCATCCTTGTCGATGCCCGTCCTAATATTCTTTGTCTTGCTCTTTATGAGCTTGCCAACAAATTTCATTATTTCTACGAACATTGTCCCATTCTAAAATCTGAGGAGAGCATTAAAGAATCACGCCTTGCACTTGCCTCAGTAACTGCAAGCATGCTTAAGCAAGGACTCCATCTTCTAGGAATTCAAGTTCCTGAAAAAATGTAGTTCTCTTTTTTTAGTTTTCTAAAAGCAGCTCCCAAGCCCGGATATTTCATACCGATCTACTCCTTTTGATAACTATTCTGTAAGTTATCTCTTAGAACGTAGGTTTTATCTGCAGGCTTTAATAAAAGATCTTGATCTAAGGATCGCACTCGATAACTCCAACCTGCCGGGAGAGTGAGGCGGTTTCCAATGGTAGCAAGATCAGTTTCAATGAAGTGGGGATCATTTTGCTCGGGATAACTTTGCATGACATAGGTATCCCCTTTGGGTGAAGTTAATTCGTATACGGTTCTACCTTTTTTAAATAGAAGACCTGTGCTTTTTAGAAGAAGCGTATCAGTGTAGGGAGGGGCTCCTCCCTCGATCACTGTGGAGAGTGGAATTTTTAGATTCGTGATATGGCGTGCTTGAAGCCCATCAAAGGTTCTTATTTTTATGGGATCAGAAACTGATACGGAATCCATTAAAAAATATCGTGGACCATTTAAGCTAACTCCCCGTGCATGTATTTCTTTTTTTATTTGTTGTGCATTAAGTCCCTTCCATACCGCATCAGGACAATTGCTAAAGCCAATGGTATTATAAACATGACCAGTAAAACTAAATGGCCCCCCCGTAACGACGATGATTTCACCATAGCGAGCATTACGCATGTTATCCACAGTCCCTCCTTCCTGCCCGAAGAGCGAAGCACAAGTAAGTAATGTAACAATCCAAAAAAGAAAAAAAGGGATAAACATGATAATTCTAGCCCGGGTATTTCATACTGGTTGTGACGAGGAGGCCGCGAAGGCTGATGGGGCAAGGGAGTTTGCAGACAGAGGAGCGATACTCACTTTTTAAGATACTCGAAGCATTGATCGAAATGAAAATAGCCAAAGAAGACTTATTCGGCTTCGATGTTCTATTGTTATTCACGGCTTCAGGATGCTTTGTTCTTATTATTCACGCTGATAGCTATTCTTAAAATCATCTTGAATAACATGAGCAACACCAGAGGAGCATACCAAATAGTCATGAGACAGTTTTCTTGACTCATAACTCCATCCCAAGGGGAGATGAAGGCGACTTCGGAGATTTTTAAGATCACTCACTTTCATGTTGGGATCAATGATTCGAGAGTAGCTTTGCATGACATATTTTTTTCCTGAGGGAGAAGTGAGCTCATAGATAGTACGACCCTTTTTAAAGAGATAACGAGTCGTTCGGGCTACACTATTTTCTATGTAGGGTCGAGAGCCTCCGCGTAATAGATTTTTAAGTGGAATATCTATTGTCGCTAACAATCGGGCTTGAAGCCCCTGAAAAGAATTTATTTTTCCAGAATATAAAAGAGAAGTTTGATCCATCAAAAAGTAGCGAGGGCCATTGAGAAGAACTTTCTCAACATGAAAATCTTTTTTTAATTGCTCTGGGTTCAATCTCTCCCAGAGATCCTCTGGGCACTGATTCAAGCCGATGGTATTATAAATCGCTCCTTTGAAATGAAGAGGCCCACCGGTTACCATGAAAATTTCTCCATAACGGGCATTGTACATATGATCATTTTGCTTGGTTACTAACTCACCTGCAAAAAGAGGAACAATGAAAAAGGTCGTAATCAGAAGTAGGTAACGCATCTCGTTAGTAAAACTTTGGTTTATTTTTTTTCAAGAATGAAATCACATAAAAAAATCCTAATCCGTATCTTTCATACTGATAAGCATGCAATATCAGGGCTAGTCGTTGACGTGATAAACTGGTAGAATCTGGATCTTTTATGCCCAGTTTTTTTATCAAGACCTACGGTTGTCAAATGAATGAGCGCGACTCAGAGCAGGTCGCCCGTGACCTAGTGGACCGTGGTTTTATTCCAGCAACACATGAAAAAGAGGCTGATATCATTTTACTCAATACCTGTAGTGTTCGTGAAATGGCCGAAAGCAAGGCAATTGGAAAAATGGGTTTTCTCAAAAAACTCCGCCGCGATAAACCCCAGCTTGTCCTTGGGTACCTCGGCTGTATGGCTCAACGACTAGGAGGAGCACTTGTTGAGAAAACTCCTCATGTTGATTTAGTTGTTGGAACTCAAAAATTTCATCGTGTAGCCGATTATGTGGAGGAGGCTTTGAAGCGTCGCAGCCAAGAAGAACAAGAAGAGTTCCGAGAACTAGCAGCTGTTTTTCGAACTCCCATTGTTGATATTGAGGCGGAAATGGATTCCCAAAATACGATCCGAGATCATCTTTTTTTAGAGCCTGCCACGATTGATTTTAAAGAAAAAAATCCACAGCAACGGAGTGTACATCAAGTACTCGAGGGCGCGAGCACTGGCGCAACGCCGTTTGTCGCTGCCGAAGAATTACAATACACAAACCTCACTTCGGTAATATCGGGTAACACTACTACTAACCCTCTCTTTAAACTCGCTGAGGCTGATGAAAAACAAGGAGCCGACAGCGCGCAGCAACGGAGTGTACATCAAGTACTCGAGGGCGCGAGCACTGGCGCGACGCCGTTTGTCGCTGCATCAGTAGAGTTTAAAGAGAGGGTTCCTGCGACCGCCTTTATTTCTGTCATGCAAGGCTGCAACATGCACTGTACTTTTTGTATTGTTCCGACAACACGAGGTCCTGAAAGGGGAAGACCTATTGCGGATATT
>WBXG01000076.1 GCA_008932965.1 Verrucomicrobiota bacterium | reverse complement strand
CTAGCCCGGATATTTCATACTGAATCGTTATGAGGCGCCGTGCAAAGCTTATTAGTACAAGGCGGACGAAGGATTGGGATGCCGGGCTGTATGTTTCATACTGCCCAAATCACAATTCGAGACCAACGCAGTAATGATAAGCTTTCCACAAGCCGTAATAGATTTAGTGTGAAATATGCGGGCTAGCCCAGATATTTCATACTGATCGTGAAGAGGAAACCGCAAAGCTAGACGCAAAAAACACTTGTGGTCTGGAGACCACGAAGGCTCTAACATGGTGGAGGCGAGGGGAGTTGAACCCCTGTGTCCGAGACTAACAAATACGCCCGTCTACATGCTTATGTGTATTTTTTATTTAGGAGAGTGGCTACGATACACCGCGCTACCCTTCTCCGAGAGCCCGCGAAATATTTTGTTCCCTAGCGCGGTCTCTCCGCTTTGGAACGAGCCTACTAGTGTCGTTCTTACACCTAATAGGCGTGAGTGTAGGAACGTCGCAGATTAATTAAGCTGCGAGTGCTGCAGTTTCGCCGAGGCTAGCTGCAAATGTTGCATTTTTTGCATTTATTTGGTTGACCAGATTTTTTAAGAGGCCAACTGATCATCCTCGGCGTGCAGAACGTATAACCAGCTTCGGATCGAAACCAGTGCGCCCCCCATGTTTAGAAATGTAAAGATAGAGCAAGAACAGAGAGGAGACAAATATTATCTTAAAAAACGTATTGTGAAAGGATAGAGATAGTGAGATCCATTGTTGGTTTTGATGGCTGCTAGGATTGGCAGTAAGAGCCATGCAATAAAAAAGAAGGGGAAAATCAATAAACCAATGAATACAAAGCAAAGCCCTCCGGAAACAAGCATGTAAATAGTCAATGAGATCTGAAAGTTGAGGACCTCCTTGCCTGTACGATCAATGTCGTGGCTTTGAGATCGTTTTAGAAGCCATATTGTGAGTGGAACCAAAATGTGAGCTAAAATAATAGGAAGAAAGAGGCCACTGAGACCAGAGAGATGAAGACCCATGCACCACGAGCGTGCTGACTCTGCATTGAGTTCTGATTTTGGAAAAGTTGGAGTTTTAGATGGATTCATGGAAATGGATTTGAAAAGGAGAAGGTAAGAAATTCAAGGCTAAAGAAAAAATAAATTTACTAAAGATTGCTTTCTTTTAATGAGCGATTATTTTCTTTCGGAAAATCTTTTATTTTTATGTACAATCGCAGAGTCGTTATCACAGGTCTTGGTGTTGTTAGTCCTATAGGGAATGATGTTGCCACCTTTTGGAAAAATCTTACAGAAGGCCGTAGTGGAATTCAGCCATATACAGCTTTTCCCTCGGAAGGATATGACTGCAAAATTGCAGGAGAGGTAAAAGGAATTGATCTGGTTAGTTTTTTCAAAAATCCCAAGGATGCTCGTCGTGCAGATCGTTTTACGCATTTTGCGATGGCAGCTGCAAAAATGGCTCTTGCTGATGCTGGGTTTGATGCCTCAACAACCAACCCAGAAAGAGTAGGGGTCATGATTGGAAGTGGTATTGGTGGGCTTCAAAGTATGGAAATGGAAACAAAACGTCTTTATGAAAAAGGACCTTCTCGTGTTTCTCCCTTCACCATTCCGATGATGATTAGTAACATGGCCAGTGGGTTGGTTTCTATGGAATTTGGTTTTTGTGGTCCCAATATGTCGATTGTGACTGCCTGTGCAACCTCCAATAATACGATAGGAGAGGCATGGCGTATTATTAAATTTGGCGATGCCGATGCCTTTGTTGCTGGAGGAACAGAGGCTACTGTCTCCCCGTTGGGCATTGCAGGTTTTGCTTCGATGAGAGCACTCAGCACGCGTAACAATGAACCGGAAAAAGCCTCTCGTCCCTTTGATAAAGATCGTGATGGGTTTGTGATGGGGGAGGGTGCAGGCATTCTTGTTATTGAAGAACTCGAGCATGCGAAACGACGTGGTGCTTCTATCTATTGTGAGCTTGTGGGCTACGGTCTAGGTGCTGATGCCTACCATATGACCTCTCCTCTTCCTGAGGGGGAGGGTGCAAGTCGATGCATGCAGATGGCAATGCGTCATGCCCAGATCAATGCTAACGAAGTTGACTACATTAATGCTCATGGAACATCGACTCCTATTGGTGATATCTGTGAAACAAAAGCAGTAAAACATGCCTTAGGGGAGCATGCCTACAAGGTCTCCGTAAGTTCAACCAAATCGATGACAGGTCATCTTCTGGGTGCTGCTGGAGGGGTGGAGTTAGCAGCCTCTGTTCTTGCTATTAAACATGGAATCATTCCTCCAACAATCAATTTGGATCAACCCGATTCAGAATGTGATTTAGATTATGTTCCCAATGTGGCCCGTGAAGCGAAGGTGCGTGTAGCGATGAGCAACTCATTTGGATTTGGAGGACATAATGCCACTCTGATTATAAAAGAGTTTTTAGGCTAGCTCGCATAGTTCATAAAAAATTGATCATGGTGGTCCTAACCATTTATTAATGTAGGACCAAACAATATCGGTGATATAAATTCCTGCAATAAGTCCAATTACCATACCTGCTGCTACAAGATATAATGTAGGGAGGCAAGTAGCTCCCACATACAAAGCTACTATTCCTGCTCCTGCTACTCCTAATAATAGTCCTGCTATCGTGATCACATAAGCGCTTATCCCTTTAAAAAACTTTCTTTCAATGGGGCTCCCATCTGGTGTTAGGCCCTCTTTAGGTGAGGTTTTCATGGGTACTATGGTGGATGTCTCCTCTAATTTTGGAGCAGGGGTGCTTTCAATTGAAAAATTCCTGAGACAACATATCAGTTGCGGATCCCATGAGGCATGAGAAAAAGAGTTTTGTGCCTCTCCCTCTCTAGGTGGTAAAAAGTGAGTTTTTGTTGTACTATCAGAGTAAAATTGATCTTTTAGGATCTCAGATAAATCAGTTTCTATGGGTTCAGTAGCATCAACACAATACCCCTGATTTTCACGAAATTTGTTTATCTCAAGCCATTGATAAAAGAGCAATGCCGTATTAATGCTAAGTAAAAAGAGGGGTTGGTCTTCTTCCTCTTCTGATACACGGTAAGAATAATTTCCCGGACTTTCCATTCTAAATATAGAGGGGCTAGCAGACTCCATGCTTTGATCGTAGAGCTCAGGAAGAGATGCCTCTGCTCTGCTATTAAGAAAAGCAGCATAGAATCGCGTGGTAATTTTTGGAGTGCTCTTCTCTGGGAGTATCTGAGCAACAACGTGCTCTACATTTAAAATGGGAAATACTAACAAGAAGATAATGAATGCTCGAACTACTGTATTCATCATATAATACTCTTTCCATGAAACAATCAGACCATTGTGGCTTGTTTTTTTGGTTTCCAACTTCGTAGCTAGCAGCGATACAAATTATGATTGGGGCGATAGGGATTCCTGCAGCCCTGCGTTAAAATGTGAATCTAATGCACTGCTCATCTGACTTCGCAGCCTCCTCGTCGCGATCAGTATGAAATATGCGGGTTAGAGTTTGCTTTGTACAATCATAGCATCTCGCTCTTCCACTTTGCCAGAAACCAAAATGACAGAGCTCCATAATCTCATTGTTTAGTAGGAAGGGTATTACTAAACAAATTTCCCTGGATTTAAAATATGATAAGGATCTAGAGCAGATTTAAGACGGGTATGAAGGTCCCTCACTTCATTAGAAGTAGCTTTTTTCCACCATGGAAGCTTTGCTAAGCCAATTCCATGTTCTCCTGTAATAGTTCCATTCCACTCAAGAACTTGAGAAAAAAGTTGTTGAAGAAGTTCCTCGATTTTTTGTTTCTCATTTTTTTGTTCCTCTAATGAGATCATGATATTGACATGGATATTTCCATCACCTGCATGACCAAAGCAGGCGATGGGATAGCCGCTCTCATTTTGTAACTGTTCGGTGAAGGAAACTAGATCACAAAGTCGGCTGCGTGGTACGACAATATCTTCGTTGAGTTTGATGAGTCCAGTAGCACGCAACGCCATAGAAAAAGAGCGCCTTAAGGCCCACATAGAATCACAACTTTCTTTAGTCGTGGCATCATGAGTCTGAAGAGAGTGATAGCTCTCTAAGAGTTTTTTTAAAGTAGCTGTTTCACTCACAACACTCTCTTGCTGACCATCAATTTCAATGAGGAGATGGGCTTTTCCAGGGGGAATAAGAATTTGGAGCTCTTTTTTTAAATCTCGACGTGCTGCCTCAAGGGTAAAATGATCTGCTACCTCGATTGCTGAAGGAAGAAAACCTGCTTCAAAAATTCCTTGAACGGCTCTTGCAGCCTCACTCATGGTAGCAAAGCCTGCAGAAAGAGTGGCACGGGCTGGTGGTAGAGGAAGCAGACGTACTGTGATTTCAGTGATAATCCCGAGTAATCCTTCTGATCCTATAAACATACTCACAAGATCGAAACCTGTTTTGTTTTTATGGGTACGACCTCCCACGCGAACGAGTGTCCCATCAGCAAGTGCTACCTCGAGTCCTAGCACATAATTGCGGGTGACTCCATATTTGAGGCAACGTGGGCCTCCCGCATTGGTAGCCACATTTCCTCCAATACTACAATGATCGAGGCTTGCTGGATCGGGGGGATAAAAAAGGCCTTGTGTACGAACGGCCTCCTGTAGTTTTCCAGTAATTACCGCGGGCTGAGTCACAGCCACAAAATCACCAGTATGGATTTCAAGAATTTGGTTCAGCCGTACTGTTGAAAGTAAGATTCCTCCTTCTACAGGAACGCATCCTCCCACATAGCCATAACCTGCACCACGTGTGGTTACAGGAATACGATGTTCATGGGCATAAGCTAAAACAGAAGCCACCTCCTGAGAGGTGCTTGGCTCGACCGCAATTTCAGGAACAGCAGAAGCAAACCACTCATCTTTTCCTAGTTCGGTCCGCTTTTTGAGATCATCAATCACGGAAGTCGGGTCAGCTAGCAGAGTTAGCAAATCACTCTTTAAAGATGCAGGATCTCTGCGTTGAACCTTGTTTGTCATAGCGTCTTTTAAGATAGCAACATCCTAACATTCATTCGGTAAAGGTATAGTTGAAGGATTCTTTTAATACAAATGATTTTAACCCGAATATTTCATCCCGATCTACTGCGGAAGCCGGGAAGTTAGATGGATGCTGCGTTGATCTCGAAGTCTTCCTCGGGCAGTGTGTATACACACTGCAGTCGTCAGACTTCATCGCTCGCCTTGCCCTTTCAGGTCTGCCCCCTTAAAGCCAGGGCAATCTCCCCCGCGGTCTCCCGACCGCCGGTGGTCTCTGCATCAGGATTCGTGACGCCTCGCGACGAACCAGTATAAAATATGGGGTTTAATCTCTTAGCTTAAGTCAGAGAGATTTTTTCGTTTTTTAAGAGAATCTTTTTTAACCTGTATTCTCATAGGTAACGTCCTGATTGAGAGAGCGATAAAATTAAAAAAGTCAAGAAAAAAAGACTTCAGAAAAAGGACTGTATTTTATTGACTTTGGGTCCAGGAAATGAGAGTGGTGCGCACGTATTAAACGAATTTAAAAGGCACCACTTCATTCCATGAGATTTTATTTTTTCCTAAAAACGCAGTTTCTCCTGCTCTTAGCCCTATTGTTTGCTTTGAGTACCAATACGATTTTATTTGCTTCTGAGGATGGAGGAAAAAATCAACCTTCCCCAGATATTCCATTTAACATCTCTATAGTTACTTCTGGACCCTACCGAGCACCTGCACAAATAGAAATCGTTGCCTCGTGCACCTATCCAAAAAATAAAACTATCGAGAGATTAGAATTTTATAATGGAACGACAATTATTGGAACGGCAGAAAAAGAACCCTATGAAATTTCCTGGTCGGATGTTCCTGTTGGAAATTATAGTATTCAAGCTAAGGCTTACGACTCTGAAAACAAGATAGTTGCTACAGGAACTACCAAAGTCGAAGTAGTTCCCTCCAATCGTTATGACCGGGGATGGGGCAATAATCAAAATTATCGATCTTCTATTATTGCCCTTGATAATGAAAAAGGTCTTTGCCTTGATGGGATTTCCGACTTTAGCACTCTTTATGGAAGTGATGTTAAAAATTACCCTTGGTTTCTACGGGCTGCTTCTGTGCTGAAAACACCATGCCACCATATTAAATGTGATGAAAACGGAATAAGTTATGCTCTGGTTAATACCCTTCCTAAAATTAACTCGACTGCGATTGGAGACCAACCTCCTTTTGTTGCCTTTGGAAGTAGTAGTGGAGGAACACCTCTTTAT
>WBXG01000075.1 GCA_008932965.1 Verrucomicrobiota bacterium | reverse complement strand
ATTTTGATGCAGGGCTGTATGTGTACATACTGCCCAAATCAAAATGGGAGTCTAACGCAGCATCCATCTGACTTCCCGGCTTCCGTAGTAGATCGGTAGGAAATATGCGGGCTAGACTCCTTCTCTTTCCAAGGCTCGTTTCAATATAGATTAAAAAAAGTGTCAGAGGACTACGACAGTAGGAAGCTAACTGCCGTTGCTGCATTCCTGCCCTGGCGGGGTTCGCTAGTTCTTACTTCGTAGCCCCTGACGCGCTAGATTCTAACTCAAATGAACGATGGATAAAGAGAAAAATAGCCGTTAGGATCGAGCGAATCATAATCATGCCACCTGATTTCATCCCTTCCATTTTTTATTCCTCCAGCGTTGAGGAAACATTAGCGATTGCTTCTAAAATTGTAAAATCGATCGCAGCCCGCGGTATCATCAGCCTTGAAGGTCCACTTGGAGCAGGCAAAACGCATTTCGTGAAAGGTGTTGCACGTGCCTTAGAAATCGATGAAGAGGTAACAAGTCCTACCTTTACCCTGCTGCAAATTTACGGATCAGAAAACAATCGACTCTATCATTTTGATTTTTACCGATTTCATGAGGAATGTGAAGCAGCTGATTTAGGACTCGAAGATTACTTTGCAAAAAATCTGACGATCATTGAATGGGGTGACAAATTCCCATCACTCCTTCCTCCAGAAACGATTCGTGTGATTATTACCCCCCTTGAAAATGGAGTACGCACGATTACCTTGACTTCAGAAAAAAAGATCTATGCTCCTTCTTGCTCTTGATTCTTCCAGCTCAATTGTTTCAGTCGCGATGGTTGATTTTACTCCTAGAGGTAAAAAAGAGACCCTCCTTTATCATCATCATACGGCTCATGAAAGAACAGATTCTTCCTCCTTATTTGGAGGATTAGAAAAAGCCATTACACTCGTAGGGAAACCTGAACTTATCGTTGTGGGCCTTGGCCCAGGGTCCTACAATGGATTACGCGTGAGTGTGGCTGCAGCACAAGGAATGGCCTCTGCTCTTGGAATTCAATTACAAGGTATTCCCTCAGCACTCGCCATGGAGAGCGATCATACAAGTTATTGGATCGCTGGTGATGCTCGTGGAGGAAAATATTGGCTTGCCTCTGTCGTGGATCATCAATTTATCCAAGAACCGCTACTCCTGCCTCCAGAAAGCATTGAAGCATTGATACTCACCATGCCTCTACTTCCCCTGCTTGCATCAACACCATTACCTCAACTTTCAGAACTCAATAAAATGACCATTGCCACTCCCTCTGCTATTGCCTTAGCACGAAGATCTCAAATGACCTCCTCTAGAAAATGGGAGCTCACTCCTCTTTACTTAAAACCGGCACACATCACCCCTCCCTCATCTCGTTTTCACGCTGAGAAGAAAATCTGTTAGTTTTATATTGAATTGAAATCTCCGACAAATTATAGATTTAAAAGTTCATTCGGATATTTCTTAAAAAAAACCATCTATACTTCCTTTTATGTCTTCACCATATACATCACTCCTAGAAGCACTCCGAGCCCATTGTAACTTACCTGAATTTCCCAACCCCCTCCCTTCCAATCAGCTTGCGCTCGAGCTTGAGCAAGGCTCTACCATCACCATTGACTTTGAGGAAGAGACCTCGATGGTTCTTCTCTTTGCTGAGATTGGAACCTATCAACTAGATGCTGAAGTGGCTATTCTCTCGAGCATTGCCCAAGCCAACTTCCTCTGGGCAGCTACCTCAGGAAGCACACTCAGCGCACGCACCGATATTCAAACTGTCTACCTGGCCCAGCAATTTCCAGTCAACTCGATCGAAGGAGAGCCTTTTGTGGAGCGTGTTGAGGAATTTGTACGAGTTGCTCAACAGTGGAAACTCATAGTAGAAGGAGTGGAAAAAGGGGGAGTAACAAAAACTACTTTAGAAGAAAAACCAAGTTCTGAAAGTTAAGATATCTAAAAATCAATTATTATTTTTATGAACTCAACAAGATCACAATCCATATCAAATTTGCATAACATAGTTAACCTTGATAAGGATACCAGAGAAGTTTCAATAAATGGTTCTAAATACGCAGCTGGTGGGGAGAAACCAACGGGATTTTTCTCTAGCCTTACGATGGCTTTCAGATGCTTCTTTCGAAGCGACGACGAGGTAAGTAAGAACAACAGTGTTTTTAAACAGGTTAAACAAGATATCCATAATACTTTTGGAGAGGATACCGCTATCCAATTTAATGATGAAATGCAGTCAAAAATTGACATGGGGTCCCCTCTCACTAAGGGAGCTTTAATGCGATTTCTGAATCAAAATAATTTGGTTATACCCTCTGAAGCGGCTCCTACTGCAGCAGCCACTACCACATCTTCTAATGAAAATACAGCTAAATTAAAGACCAAAATAGAAACCCAACTTATAGCCACGATCGCACTAGTATCTCAACAGAATCCAGGGTTAGATGAATCAGCCCTTACTGATAAAATTATTGGTACTAGCTCAGAAGCTCAAAAGCTGAGAAAAGAAAATCCTGAAATGTCTAATTTTTTAACAGTTATTGAAAAGGAAACTTCTGGATCTGCTGATACCTTACTTCAAGAACTATTCAAAGGAGCTAAAACTACTCAGAGTGAAAAAAGTACTCTGGCAGCAACAAATAAATTAACAACTGTGTTAAATAAAGCTTTTGAACAACTCGAACAAAGAGGTAAGACATTAAGCAGAGTAGTAGATCAAAGTGAGAAACTCAAAGAGGGAGCAAATATCTTTCAGGCAAATGCAAGACAATTAAAGAATCAACTGAAGGGGCGCTGCTTTTAGATCTCTTTACTATTTTTTGATATCACTCACTTCTACAAAAAAATGTGCACTACTCTGAGCTCCCCTATACTGTCATTCCTGCGGAGGCGTTAACCCAAAAGAAATGGGGTTACTCCCACAGAAAACATCGTCTCGACCCACTACTCGTTATTCGCCACCTGTTACTCCTCTGGTCATCCTTTGCATCACCCTTTCTTTTTTTCTTTGCTGTTACGACTCTTCTTCATGCAGACCCAAGTGAAGAAAAAAAAGAGACCATCCTGCTCCTCGAACCTTCATTTTTGCATCATCCTATCTCGACTTTGATTCCAGGAGCAAAGAAGACGGTGATTACTGCGGCGTGGGTAGAAAAAAAAAGTTCCACCATTTCGTTTTTGGAACCGAGTTGGAACACCACACGCAATGCTTTCATGAATCGTTTTGTGCAAGGAGGGAGGCAGACCCTTTCGGAACATCTCTCTTCGCTCCATCCACGATTATTGCGGGATGAACACCAGGTTATTCAGGTAGCCATTATCGATGCTGAGGATCCACTTACAGCCTCCACTATTTTAGCTCCCGATTTTGGGCAACAATTTATGATGCTTTTTGGACCAGAGATGCTCATTGCCGTTCCATCGGCCAATCGGATCTATATTTTCTCAAAATTAGCCTCTTCCATTGAGATGATTGCTCCTGCGATTCGCGATGATTACAAACTTTCAATCAATCCCGTAAGTTTAGAAATCTTTGAACTTGATTTTAAGCATGGTCAAGGGAACCTCCATGCAATAGGGTCACTGGAAGCTCTATGATTGGCCAAAACGAAACAATTTTAATTACTCAGGAAGCAATTCAAAAGCGTGTTACAGCACTGGCCGCACAAATCACTCAAGACTATGAAGACAAGGAGTTGACTATCTTGGCTCTCATGAAGGGAAGTGTGGTTTTTTTAGCAGATCTTCTACGCCTTATTCCTATACCACTCCGGCTTGAGGTGCTTCCCGTTTCAAGTTATCACGGGGGAATTGAGACCTCTGGGGTAGTCACTTTTGCAACACATTTTTTACCCGATATCGTCGATCACCATGTTTTACTTATTGATGATATTCTCGATAGCGGTACTACCCTAAAAGCCATCACTGCCTGCATCCTAGAACAAAAACCAGCAAGCCTCCGCTCGTGCGTGTTGCTTCACAAAAAAGTCAAGACACAGCCCGGAATCAAAGCAGAATATGTTGGCTTTGAAATTCCTGATGCCTTTGTTGTTGGCTATGGACTCGACTACCAAGAATACTACCGTAATCTTCCTGAAATACGGGTTCTCTCTGCAGAAACGATTGCACAGAGAAGTCAAAAATAGAGATTTTTTTCAATATTCTTAACCCGCATATTTCATACTGAGCGTGACGAGGAGGCCGCGAAGGCTGATGGGGTAAGGTAGGCGAGCATTTTGATGCAGGGCTATATGTGTACATACTGCCCAAATCAAAATGGGAGTCTAACGCAGCATCCATCTAGTTTACCGACCTCCGTAGGTGATCGGTATGAAATATCTAGGTTAAATGGATTTCGCAGCTGCCACCACAGCTTCTGCTGTGATCCCAAGCTCTTTTAAAACAATGGCTCCTGGAGCACTGAGTCCAAAGCGATTGATGGCTACACTTTTTCCATCAAGACCGATAAATTGGAACCAGGGTTGCGAGATGCCAGCCTCCACAGAAACACGTTTGCGGCATGATTTTGGAAGGATATCTTCTTGATATGCGGCATCTTGACGCAAGAAGCGCTCCATACAAGGCATTGAAACAACACGTGTCCCCTCACCTAGTGTTTTAGCGGCTTCGAGTGCTAGCTGAAGTTCACTACCGCTTGATAGCAAAATAAATTCTAATTGTTGAGTCTCTTTCTTGGCAATGTAGGCTCCTTGGAAAACACCATGACGGCGCACTGCTACAGGAATATTACTTAAGTTAGGAAGATTTTGACGACAAAGCGCTAAAAGTGTGGGCCCATCTGTCCTCTCCAAAGCAGCAGCAAAGGCACCTGCTGTCTCCTCGGGATCAGCTGGACGAATCACATCAAGTCCAGGAATCGCACGCAGAGCAGCGACTGTTTCAACGGGTTCATGGGTTGGCCCATCTTCTCCCACTGCAACAGAATCGTGAGTGAAAATATAGAGCACGGATAAATTAGATAGAGCTGCTAATCGGATAGAGGGTCGAGCATAATCACTAAAGACTAAGAAAGTAGCACCACTTGGTTGGAAAATTCCGTCATAGGCTATTCCATTGAGAATTGCTGCCATGGCATGCTCACGGATACCGAAGTGAATATTGCGCCCCTCAGGAGTATCACGTGTGAGATCTCCAAGCCCACTAAGATAATTCATCGTGGAGCCAAAAAGATCGGCACTTCCAGTTATAAAGAGCGGTAATGACTTAGCAATCGATTGCAAAACTACACCCCCAGCCTTCCGCGTAGCAATCGTCTCCTGCGGAGCAAAGTGAGGAATAGTTATTTCCAAATTAGGAATTTTTTTATTCAAGGCATCATCAAGCACCTTGGCTGTATCAGCATTGCAAGAGCGCCATGCTTGATAGGTTTTGTCCCATGCTGCATAGATCTTTGCCTGCTCTTCTTGACGTGTTTTAAAAAAGGCACGTACTTCAGGAGAAACAAAAAACTTTTCATCAGGAAGGCCAAGTGCTTTACGATCAGCCTCAATGTATTTCACACCAGCTTCTCCATGAGCCTTGTTAGTCCCAGCAACTTCCGGAATTCCTTTTCCAATGAGGGTGCGTGCAATAATGAATTGGGGTTTACCCACAGCGGCTTTAGCTTTTGCAAAGGCAGCGGCGATTTCATCCATATTGTCCCCATCAATTTCTTGAACATCCCAACCATAAGCGCGGTAACGTGCTCCCACATCTTCGCTTTGGCTCACATCGAGCATCGCATCTAGGGTCACACGGTTGGAATCTTGAAAAAGAATGAGATTGTCTAGACCCAGATGTCCAGCAAGCGAAGATGCCTCTGCAGAGACTCCCTCTTGCAAACATCCATCACCAGCTAAGCAGACGATATGATTGTCTAAAATCGTATGCTCTGACGTATTGAAACGAGCTGCTGCCATTCTTCCAGAGATGGCAAGTCCCACAGCATTAGCAACACCTTGACCCAGTGGCCCAGTTGTGGCCTCAACTCCAGGAGTGTGATGATATTCAGGGTGCCCTGGGGTCAGGCTATGCAATGCACGGAATTTTTTGATTTCCTCAAGAGAAATTCCAAACCCAGCAAGATGTAACCAAGCGTACAGAAACATACTCCCATGACCTGCAGAGAGAACAAAACGATCGCGATTCAACCAACGTGGCTCTGAGGGATGAAGTTGAAGGGCCTCTCCAAAAAGAACAGCTCCCAGCTCAGCAGAACCAAGAGGAAGACCGAGATGACCTGATTTACACGTTGCCACAGCATCCATGGCAAGTCCACGGGCGTCACGAGCAGCTTGTTGAAGAATTGGTTTGTTCATAAGGATAAGTAGTTATTAAAGGTAAAAAACTAACAGTGATTAAAAAAAAGCACAATAGACTCTGTCAAAAAAATGGAATTAAAAATGCGTGCTCAATTCACTCACGATCCAGCCCAAAGGTGGTGTGTGCAAGCTGTGCAGCTTGATTGATACTGGCTTCATCAATAATGACTGCAATTTTAATCTCTGAGGTAGAAATCATTTGAATATTAATACCTCCTTGGGCAAGGCATTCAAAAAGTTTCGCAGCAACTCCAGAATGCGTACGCATGCCAATGCCCACAACACTTAGTTTGGCAAT
>WBXG01000074.1 GCA_008932965.1 Verrucomicrobiota bacterium | reverse complement strand
CCCCGTCATTAACATTGGTATAGCTGCTGTTTGAATTGGCGATGCTTCTTCAAATCCGAGCTGAGCAACTGCTTTAATAATTTCTTGCGAGACTCCGAGAGCCTCAAAGGTACGTTTTTCCATGAATGTCAACCTATCTGGTTTAGGAAGCCACGTCACTATAGTAATTATTTATTCCTTAACAGAAAAGAGTAACAGTCGTGGATTCCACAGTTTTCTATTTTTAGTGATACTCATGAGTTTGTATGATTCAGACTAACCCGCATATTTCATACTGGTTCATCGCAATCATTCCTCCGCCTGATGCTAATAAGCTTTGCACAGTACCTCATGACACTTCAGTATGAACTATTTGATCAATAAGGATTACCTGTAATGAAGCCACTTTCTGTTTCTCACTATGATGTTATTGTTATCGGAGGAGGAGCAGCAGGGCTCTTTTGTGCTTCTCAAGCAGCATCGAAGGGACTACGTGTGACTTTGCTAGAACACAACGATAGAATTGGAAAAAAAATAGAAATCTCAGGAGGAGGTCGCTGTAATTTCACAAACATCCATGCTTCAGCTGAGAATTATCTCTCGGAAAATCCCAATTTCTGCAAATCAGCATTAGCTCGCTATTCACCATGGGATTTCATTTCACTAGTGGAGAAATATAAAATTTCCTATTACGAAAAAAAAAGAGGCCAACAATTTTGCACAGGGAGTTCTCGGGAAATTATCAAGCTTCTTCTAGATGAATGTTTAGCTCATCAGGTCTCGTTATGGACGTCGTGTGCTGTTCATGAAGTTTCAAAAACAACCCATTTTCATGTTAACACCTCGCAAGGAATCTTTACCTCTAGCTCTTTGGTTATTGCAACTGGTGGACTCTCTTTTGAAAAGTTAGGGGCCACCGATTTTGGCTATCGTATTGCAAAACAATTTGGACTATCCATCACACCACTTCGTCCTGCCCTTGTTCCATTAACCTTTGAATCCTCCGATGCTGCTTTTTGTAGCAACCTTGCTGGTGTCTCACTACCGGTTCGTGTAGGACACGAGGAAATGAATTTTGAGGAATCACTGCTCTTTACTCATCGTGGAATAAGCGGTCCTGCTATTTTACAAATTTCATCCTACTGGAGCAGAGAAAAAGAACTTTTTTTTAATCTTATTCCTGAAGAAGAGAAACGGACCTGCTTAGAAAACGAACGCTCCTCGTCAGCCCTTCTTTCGAATTTACTAAGCAGATACCTTCCAAAGCGTTTTGCTGAAGCTTGGAGCGAACGACACGGATTTTCTAAGCCCACCCATCAATACTCGGATCGCGAGTTTCGAGAATTATTAAGCTTACTTCATCAATGGCCCCTGAAGCTTTCAGGAACGGAAGGCTATCCCAAAGCCGAAGTAACACGAGGCGGTGTCTCTACTAGCGAACTCTCTTCCAAAACGATGGAGGCACATCGCGTAGCTGGACTCTTTTTTATTGGTGAAGTAGTTGACGTGACAGGATGGCTTGGAGGGTACAATTTTCAGTGGGCCTGGGCTAGCGCTCATGCTGCTGCTCAATCTCTTTAAAAATTGGATGAACCCGTATATTTCATACTGATCCTGACGAGGAGGTCACTATTAGCATGAAATATTTGGGTTAAATGAGGCCTCCACCACGCATTCGCGATTCCATTCTGCTTTTTATATAAGCTCTACTCTCTTCTAGTTCCATTCTCTTATAAATGGCTCCTATTAGCTGCTCGACCATCATTTGAATATCATTTTGAAAAACTAACATATTATTTTCAAATCCAGCTTCTGTTTTTTTATTATTATTTCTTAACCTTTCTAAATCTTCTTCATTAAAAGTTTCTAATGATACCAGTGTTGCATGGTCCATAGTTGCACTAATGCCAGCAATCAGGTTGGAATCATCACGATTGGCCATTGATAAAAAATCGTGATTGTTATTATAGAGAGCCCGCAGTTCCTTTTGTAATCTGTCATTGGCATCTTGCTTTGTCGTAAATCGCTCTAAACCAAGTTCGATCGCAAATGAAAGAGCCTTTGCCGAGAAGATACATGCTCCATTTTCAAGTCTCTTATCAATAAGAAGTCGGCTTTCTATACTCTTTGCTAGTGATTGATATTCACTCTGATTTTTTAAGTGTTGAAGTTTTTCAACAATATCCTGAATTAAAATAGAAGGTTCTCCCTCCTCATTTATTTCTTCAGTTTTGTTTTGTATCTTGTTGTTGAGATCAACAACCGAGGCTTGCAAATATTGAAGATCATTTATTAAAAATTCTTTTTGCTTGATATAAAACCGCTTTTTTAGCTCAAAAACTCCTCCATATTGCCTCACAATATTTTCGTTTTGAAAATATTCTCTCAAAATCTGAGCTGCCTTTTTTTGATCATCAGATATCACTAAAGGAGCATTTTGATTCCTGGTGACATTTTGAAAAGAGCCCTTTGAAAAACAACAGGAAAAATAATAGGAAACGTAACTAAAAAATTTGCAAATAGAGCTCCATGATTTATTCAAACAAGAATAAAGGGAGGAAGGCGAAGCTCCCTCATGAGTCATATTTTTGATTCCCAAAAAATTGCCTGATTGTTCTTCAGACACCTCTTTTTCTAACTCAGATTGTATGTCTCTTGGAACAAAAGAACGAGATTGTGAATCCGGAGGAACCGATTTCATGCCAGATATATTGCTCATCAAAAAAAGATATCAATATCCAATATAAAAAGCAAACTCAAGTTTTGACCGTGGGAAAACAAATCTGCTAGAGTATTCGATCACGCATGATATCGCCCTCTCCTATTACCTTTAAACCTCTCTTGATGGAGCGCCCCTGGGGAGGTCGCCTCTTAGAAACTGAATTACATATTCCTCTCCCAACATCTGTTTTAATTGGGGAGCTCTGGGCATTAGTGGATCGACCCGAAGCTCAAAGCATTGTCGAGACTGGACCACTTCAAGGAACGAGCCTTCATGAACTTTGGAGCCACCAAAGAGCTGCTATTTTTGGGGCAAAGCATTTGAACAATAAGGCCACCTCTTTTCCCCTGCTCTGTAAAATTTTGGATGCTACGGAAATGCTTTCTCTTCAAGTTCACCCTAGACGAACGGCCACTTCCAAGTTTCATGGCGAACCTAAAACCGAGTTTTGGTATTTCCTAAAAACAGCCCCTGATGCATTTTGCTATGCGGGATTAAAAAAAGGGGGGTCACGCACGATGTTCGAACGTGCTCTAAAAAATGGAACTCTTGATAAGATTCTCCATCGTATTGCTGTAAAAGAAGAGGACTCTTTGTTCATTCCAAGTGGGCGCTTGCATGCGCTTGGCAAAGGAAATCTTGTGATTGAAATTCAACAAAACAGTGATACCACCTATCGTGTTTTTGATTGGAATCGACGTGATCACGAAGGTCGCACTCGCTCTCTTCATCATGAAGAGGCGATGGATTCTATTGATTTTGAAGATGAAGAGCCCTCGCTTCAGACCAGAGGATCGGCAGTAGCTTCTGATTATTTTCATACAGAAAAATGGAATCTAGAAGCTCCTTGCGAGATCACTAACTCGGAGGAGTTTGCAATTTTCACCTGTTTAACAGGAAAAGTTGAATGTCAGGATAAGACGTTCCATCCCGGGAATTTTTTCCTCCTTCCTGCTTTACAAAAAAAATTTACTTTAACCCCGCTAACTCATAACACCTCTCTTCTTTGCACCCGTTTACCTTCCTAGCCCTGATATTTCCTAAAATCGCAGCTAGAAACTCTCTTCAATAGCACTTTCTTATATGATTGAACTCATCGGTATTAATAAAATTTATAAAAGAGGAACAAAAACCTTTCATGCACTTCGTGATATCAACCTACACGTGAAGGCAAGGAAGATTTTTGGTGTGATTGGAGCTTCCGGAGCCGGAAAAAGCACACTCATTCGAACTATTAATCTACTGGAACAACCTAGCTCTGGTGAGGTTATTGTTAATGGTTACCATATGACACGACTAGATAAAGAGGAGCTAAGCCTAATGCGTCGAAAAATTGGAATGATTTTTCAACATTTCAACCTATTATCTTCACGTACAGTCTTTCAAAATATCGCATTACCACTGGAGCTAGAAAACAGTCCGAAAGAAAAAATTCATGCTCGTGTTAACGAACTACTGAATTTAGTTGGGCTCTGTGATCGTGCCCATGCCTATCCTTCGCAACTCTCTGGTGGACAAAAACAGCGAGTAGCAATCGCACGAGCTCTTGCATCCTCTCCAAAAGTATTACTCTGTGATGAAGCAACTTCATCACTCGACCCACAAACAACACGCTCTATTTTATCACTTTTAAAAGAAATTAATGCACAATTAGGACTGACTATTTTGCTTATTACCCACGAAATGGATGTAGTAAAGTCGATCTGTGATGAAGTCGCCATTATCAATGAGGGGCATATTGTGGAGCAAGGAGCAGTTTCATGGTTCTTTGGAAATGCAAAAACGGATTTGGCTCGTAATTTTATTGAATCTACTTTTCAATTAAAAATTCCTGAAGAGTACCTAACAAGGATCAGCTCAGAGCCAATGGAGCACTCCTTTCCGTTAGTAAAGCTTGGATTCACTGGAACTACCGTAAACAAGCCACTTATCTCGGAGGCAAGTCGTATTTTTGAAATTGATATCAACATCTTAAGTGCTGATATCGAATATGCCGGAGGGACTAAATTTGGATACCTCCTTGCAGAACTTGTTGGTGAATCTCACCAGTGCGAAGCGGCGCGTCGCTTTTTTATTGAGCATCATGTGCAATTAGAAACCCTCGGTTATGTTACCAATGATTAATATACTCACTCAAGCCTTAGGAGAAACATTGCTCATGGTTTTTGTCTCGGCCCTATTTGCCTCTACCTTCGGGCTAATACTCGGTCTAGCTCTAGAGGTGACCAAGCCCCATCAGATTTTGCCGCATTCTCAGGCACATCATTTGTTAGAAATGATAATTAATATTGGCAGATCCATCCCTTTTATCATCCTTTTAGTTGCGATTATTCCGATCACACGATGGATCGTGGGAACAAGCATTGGAACAGTTGCTGCTATTGTTCCACTAACGATCGGAGCCATTCCATTTACTGCACGTCTTATCGAAGCAGCACTCATGGAGTTACCAGAAGGATTGCTGGATGCTGCTCATGCTATGGGATTAAGTTCCTTGCAAATTATTACTAAAGTTTTTATTCCTGAGGCATTACCAGGTATTTTCAATAGCATTATCATGACTCTCGTGACGTTAGTTAATTACTCAGCCATGGCTGGGACGATTGGTGGTGGCGGTTTAGGAGATGTTGCGATTCGTTATGGCTATCAACGATTTGATCTGAAAATGATGCTTTTAACAGTGCTCATCTTAGTTCTCCTGGTACAGCTTATCCAATATGCTGGTCATTATCTGGTGAAAAAATGCAATCATCGCTAATTTTAAAAAAATGAAATTCTCCATTCCTCTTCTCTTGACGTTAACATCTTTTTTAGTAGTGAGCTGCCATAAGAAACAAGAAAGCAACACCCTTAAAGTTGGGGTCATGGCTGGACGAGAATCTGATTTGATCAACCTAGTTGCAAAAATCGCTCAAGAAAAATATGGAATTAAAGTGGAAGTCGTTACTTTTTCTGATTATGCGATTCCAAATACTGCTCTTAATGATGGATCCATCGACCTCAATGTTTTTCAACATCAACCCTATTTGGAGGCTCAAATAAAAAACCGCAGCTACCCGTTAGTTGCCGTCGGTAAAACCTTTATTTTTCCAATCGCAGGTTATTCCCAAAAAATCCATCACCTTTCCGAAATCAAGGATCATTCCAAGATCGCTATCCCCAACGATCCTAGCAATCTAGCACGAGCACTTCTTTTACTTCAAAAACAAGGACTCATCACCCTTAAAGAGGGAGGCACAGGAACCTCAACAACCGTGGATGTTATCAGCAATACAAAAAATCTTTCAATCATCGAACTTGATGCAGCTCAACTTCCACGTTCCCTACAAGATGTCGATATCGCCGTTATTAATACAGGTTACGCCTCTGAAATAAATCTTATGCCAACGCGTGATGGATTATTTATCGAGGAAAAAGATTCACCCTACGTTAACCTCATCGTCGCTCGTGAAAACAATCAAGACTCCAAACTCGTGAAGGATTTTGTAAAAGCCTATCAAAGCCCAGAGGTCCTAGAAGAGGCACAAAAACTTTTTCCCGGATCTGTTATCCAAGGATGGTAAGATCGACCTTAACCCGCCTATTTCAAAATCCGTTAAAAAAAGTTTTGACATCAAGGAAGTTTTATTATTAATTACGACCACTTTTTACAGAAAAGAAAATATATTTCCCTAGCTTTTCACAATATCCTCCCAGCAAGAATCTAATCATTTTTTTATAGAGCATTCAAAGCACTCACTGTTTTCTGTAGTATTGATGATTTACATCAGACTCAGAGTACATTCCGATAGGTTTTGTGCATTTAGGCAGTAAGTTCCTATAAAAAGTGAAACCCTGCTACTGGATAATGTCGATTTTTAAGGAAAGATTTATTCCTGATTAAAAGTAATGAATATACTAGTTATGAAAAAAATTATCTTCTTATTGTTTTTAATTACGAATGTTGCATGCGTGAATTCTATTTTTGCTGCCGTTAAACCATATACTCCACCATCTAAAGATGCTGTAGTGAATACAGATGGTTTTCAGGCTGTTCATAATACAGAAGGCTTCACTCCAGGTGTCACTAAAGACTTTACCCCAGGTATTGATGGGGTCAGACCTCCTCCAATCGATGCTGTTCATAAACCAGAAGGATTCACTCCAGGGGTCACTCCAGGCTTCACTATTGGCTTTACCCCAGGTGTTGATGGGGTCAGACCTCCTCCAATCGATGCGGTT
>WBXG01000073.1 GCA_008932965.1 Verrucomicrobiota bacterium | reverse complement strand
CCCACAATGCCGACACCATGTTGTAAATCACGTTCTTCAAGATTTCCCCAGCAATAAAGCACGATAGGAGGATCTTCAATATCCCGAAGCAAGGAGGGGTAGGTTTTATCAGAAGCAATAAGAACCGTTGCTCCAAAAGCCTCAATACGGGCTACCTCAGCATCCAGATGGACTTGCTTTTCCCATGTTCTAATCGATTCAGCAACTTCACGACCAATCCCCTCAACGTGGCGCAACAACTCTCCAGTCGCTTGTAGAACAGCCACAGCAGAACCAAAATGGTGATATAATTTTCTAAATCGAAATGGCCCTACATGAGCAATCATATTGAGCACAATACAGGCTTCTGTTTCTGTCATCTCCTCCCTTTAGCTGATAAGAACCTTTTAATAAATCTTAAAATGAGATTTTTGAAGTAGCACTGGGTGCCTTCATCATTTAAAAAAGAATCCATTATGAGTTTCCTAAATACCTCTCATTTTCCTTTTCTCTCAACACTAGAGGATCATTGGAAAGAAATCCGTTCAGAGTACGATGCTATGGCTGCTCAGTCGATTCCGTGGCACGAAGCCATTCACAATGGAAAGTGGGATGTCATTGGGTTCCGTTTTCAAGGTCACGATATTTTAGAGAATCAACGTCATGCACCAATCACCACATCGATTTGCGATCAAATACCTGGAATTTTTAGTTATGGTTTTTCTATTATGAAACCAGGGTGTGAAATTAAGCCCCACGTTGGTTATACCGATGCAGTGTTAAGAGCTCATCTTGGGTTGTATTCGAATCCCCATGCTGCACTTCAAGTGGGAGAGGAGGTGTGCACTTGGACTCCTGGAAAGATTTTTGTCTTTGATGATACCACGTTGCACTCAGCCTGGAATCGAGGGGATTCAATACGTGTCATTCTCTTATTTGATTTTTTCAGACCCGTAGAAGAGGAAGAGTTTTCTAACAATGGGAATGGATCTGCCACTGAGGAACTATCTCAGAAGTAACGGAGCTTTGTTCCCCTGCAATAAGACGATGCATTCCTGCATAGGCAATCATAGCTGCATTATCACCGATAAGCTCAGGTTGCGGAAAATGAATTTCCCACTGACATTCTCTGCATAGGGCAATCAGACTATTTCTCAAAGCACTATTGGCAGCTACTCCGCCACTAACACCAACACACGAGAGACCTTCTATTTGAGCGGCACGGCGCGTCTTTTCAACAAGAACCTCTACAATCGCCTGCTGAAAGGATGCAGCGAGGTCTGCAAGTTCGGAAGAATCAGGAAGCATCTCCCTTTGTTCCAAAAAATAGCGGACTGAGGTTTTTAATCCACTAAAACTAAAATTGAGATTTCCCTTTTCCATGAGAGCTCTTGGAAAAGAATATCGCTTGGGATTACCAGATTGTGCAAGACGATCAATTTCCACCCCTCCTGGATAAGGCAATCCTAAAAGCTTAGCAACCTTATCAAAAGCCTCTCCAGCAGCATCATCATGAGTACGACTCAGAAGATAATAAGATCCTGCTTTGTTGACCTTGGTGAGCTGAGTATGACCACCGCTGACTAAGAGGGAGAGATGTTTGGGGATTTCTTTTTTTAAAAAAAAGGGAGATAAAAGATGTCCTTCAAGATGATTGACCGCCAGATAGGGAATACCTAGACCTAAAGCTATTCCCTTTGCATAAGAGGCTCCAACTAACAGTGCAGGAGCCAAGCCAGGACCTGCAGTGGCAACAACCGCTCCTAAATCAGAGGGTCGTAGTTTGGCCTCTGCCAACGCACGATGAAAAAGGGGATCGATTACTAAAAGGTGATTGCGTGAGGCCACTTCAGGAACAACACCCCCAAAACAAGCATGCACCTGACTTTGCGATGCAACGAGATTTACTAACAACTCGAAGGGAGGGCGTATGATGGCAATAGCCGTTTCATCACAAGAGGATTCAATGGCAAGAATGGGTCGATAAAAATTCACATCAAGTCACAGGTAATGGGGTAATAGTATCAGGGTTACTCTCAATCACCCACTTCATAAGTATTCCATGCATCATGCAGTGAAGAAGGATGAGATAACAACTCTTGATAACGCTTATATAAATTTGCAATCACCACGGGAATGAGTGTTTCACGATCAATATGATCGATACCAGCTAAGGATAGAGAAGTAGCCTGCTCACGAAGTTCGACAGGAAAATCCTCAACACGCTGATGCAGATTGACTCCAAGGCCAATGACAGCAAAAGAGGAAATGCCACGCCGTGTTTCAACAAGAATTCCTGCCACTTTTTTTTGATGAAGGAGAAGATCATTGGGGGCTTTGATCTTGAATGAAGAAGGAGGAATTCCTAAATAAAGAAAGGTATCGCATAGACTCACAGGTCCTAATTGTGAGAGTGGTTGAATCATTTCGTTTTCAATGGGCAATCGTAAAAGAAGTGACATCCAAAGCCCCATTCCTAAAGGACTTACCCATGGTCGATGGAATTGCCCCCTTCCCCGTGTTTGTTCTCGAGCAATCACAATGGTACCCTCCGGTGCCCCCTTCTCTGCTAATGCTAAGAGGAGATCATTAGTGGAAGGAAGCGATTCAAAAAATTGAATATTTTGAGACCATGGAGAGTTAGCCCGCATATTTCATACTGATTTGTTGCGAGGCTTCGTGAATCCTGATGCAGACACCACCGGAGGTCGGGAGACCGCGGTGGAGACTGCCCTGGCTTTAAGGGGGCAGCCCTGAAAGGGCGAGACAAGCGGGAGCGAGCGAGTCAACGAAGGTGATGGATTGCAACGACGGATGTAAGTTTCATACTGCCCGAGGAGCAATTCGAAGCTGACGCAGTATCCATCAGGTGTTCGCAAGCCGCAGCAGAATCGGTATGAAATATACGGGTTAATTGGGAGATTCTCAAAAGAAAGCATGGTTATGAATTTCGTTAAAATAATTCTAATGAAAGATCAGCCCATGCAGCAGAATGAGTGAGTGCTCCTAAAGAAATTTCATCAATGCCTGTTTGAGCAACAGCTAGAAGATTTTTCAAGCCTATCCCTCCACTCGCTTCAAGACGAATGGCAGGTGCTTTTTTATTCCTAAGAGCCACAGCTGCACGCAGCATCTCAAGACTCATATTATCGAGTAAAACGGTCGTAATTTCAGGAATTTTTAAAAACACTTCGACTTGTTCAATCGTATCGGCCTCCACTTCGATATTTATATTGGGATATTTCCACCTCGCTTTTTTGAGATAGCCAGGCAACTGAAATGCACTATCAGCTCCTAGAGCAGCAAGATGATTATCCTTTATTAAAATAGCATCATAGAGTCCCATCCGATGATTTTTTCCACCACCTGCCCTTACCGCCTCCTTCTCAAGAAGGCGCCAGCCTGGCGTCATCTTACGAGTATCTAAAATAGTGACCCCTGTTCCTTCCACCGCATCAACATGAATACGTGTCGTGGTGGCAATACCAGAGAGGCGCCCTAAAAAGTTCAGGACAACACGTTCTGCGCAAAGCAATGATCGTGTAGAACCCTCAAGCTCCAAAAGTGTTTCTCCAGCATCTCGTTTTTCTCCATCATGAGCATGCGGTTTCACGATAATTTGAGGATCGATGTTCTCAAAAACCTCGAGAGCTGTTGACATGCCTGCAACAACTAACGACTGACGCGTCATAATGCGTCCTCGGCTACTATGCGTTGCTGGAATAAAAGCAAGAGAAGTGATATCACCTGAACCAACATCCTCAGCTATAGCCATTTTAATGAGATCGTAGGAAGCACTTAACATGGGAAGAGAAATAAAAAGTTGTGAAGAATGAGGGAGCCAGCCCGAAGAGTGAATACTGAAGTGTCATGAGGGGCCGTGCAAAGCTAAATAATGCAAGGTGGTTGAAGGAGTCTCATGCAATTGTATAGGTGCTCAGACTCCCCGAAAATGACTTTGAAGTCACACTATCCACCCAGGCTTCGCTGCCTCCTCGTTACGATTAGCATGAAACATCCAGGTTAACTTTTTTACTCTCCTGAAAAAACAAAGTTTCCTCTTGCTGGGATCCTCCTCTTTTTTTACTATCGCCAAATGGATCATTCCTCTGCCACATCTGCAAGTCTCCCGGTTGCCTACGATTCTAAAATCGAGGGAAATGTTATTATCACAAAACTTGATGCAGCTATTAATTGGATGAGAAAAAATTCTCTTTGGCCCATGCCCATGGGACTTGCTTGCTGCGCTATCGAACTCATGGCAGCTTCCTCCTCTCGCTATGATATTTCTCGCTTTGGAGCAGAGGTGATGCGTTTTTCGCCACGTCAATCTGATGTGATGATTGTTGCTGGAACAGTCACTTATAAAATGGCCCTTTCTGTAAAACGAATTTATGAACAGATGCCAGAACCCAAGTGGGTGATAGCTATGGGAGCCTGTGCTTCCAGTGGGGGAATGTATCGAAGCTATTCTGTATTGCAAGGTGTTGATCAGGTCATTCCTGTTGATATTTATATTTCTGGCTGCCCTCCGCGTCCCGAAGCACTGCTTGATGGACTCATGCGACTCCAAGACAAAATCATGAAAGAACATTCTTTCTTAGATCAAAAGCGTGCCTTACTCAATTCGCTCTAAAAAGGAGACCTGTGATGAATCTAAAAGAAGCTGTCATTCGCCTGGAGGAAAATTTTTCCTCCTCTATTCTTGAAAAAAAGGAATTCCGTGCAGAAATGACGATCACACTAGAACAATCGCACCTTTACAAAATCTGCCAATTTGCCCGTGATCAACTAGGATTTGATATGTTACTTGATATTTCAAGCGTTGATCATTATGGAAAGGATCCTCGATTTGAAGTTGTCTATGAACTTTACTCCTTAGAGTCAAAAATTGCCTTGCGCTTGAAGATTCTACTTTCTGAAGATCAAGCATCGATTTCAACAGTATCGACTCTGTGGGCAACAGCCAATTGGCATGAACGCGAAGTCTACGACATGATGGGAATTACTTTTGAAGGACATCCTGATTTAAGACGTATTCTTATGTGGGATGGCTATCCTTATTATCCCTTACGGAAAGATTTTCCTCTTGAGGGAAAACCGAGTGAAATGCCTGATGTTGCCTTTTCAGAGCCAGCTCCACTTCAAGGTGGTCCTTTCGTAAGTGCCCCAAGCATCGGCAACACTCAGGTTAGAGAGCCTCGACATCGCTCTGCTGAATCTTCCTTAGAGAACATTTCTTCTCAAAAAACATTCATTGCTGAGCCATAGCAAGCATCATTCATTTTGATTTCTGATCCTTCCTTATATGCTGATTTCCTGGGTCAGCTAGCCTCTCATTCTGAGATTGCCTTAGATACGGAAGCTGACAGTTTACACTGTTATTTTGAAAAACTTTGTCTCATCCAAATAGGTTCTCCTTGCAGCTTATTGCTTCTTGATCCCCTAGCAGGCTTACCCCTTTCTGATTTTTTTAAAACCCTAGAGGGAAAGCGCCTCGTTTTTCATGATGCCGATTACGATCTTCGGCTTTTACGACGCTCAGGTTCCTTTCCTGACGACAATATCTTCGATACGATGCTTGCTGCACGCTTGTGTGGAGAACCTCACTTAGGACTAGCCGCATTAGTTGAAAAGTTTTTTAATGTAAAACTCTCCAAAGCTTCTCGAAAAGCCAATTGGGGACAACGCCCCCTCTCTGGACTGATGGTCGACTATGCACTTAATGATGTGCGCTACCTTCATGAACTTGCTGCAATTTTTGAAGAAAAACTTCACGAATTAGAACGTATAGAATGGTTTTATCAATCGCGAGATCGGATGATCCGTGCAACTCGCGAGGTGAAAGTCAAAGAGGAAGAGATGCTCTGGCGTATCTCTGGGTATGCTAAGCTCTCTCGAAGAAGCTGGGCTCTCCTCCGTGCTGTCTGGAAATGGCGTGATAGTGAATCTCGCAAGTCAGATAAACCTCCATTTTATATCCTTTCCAATAGCGAAATGCTTCACATTGCAGAAAGTGGCGCTCAGGGTAAAAAAGTTATCCCTTCCAGATTATCTTCGACGCAAAAAGCCCTTTTTGAAGAGATTCTTACAACTGCTCTGGCATTACCTGAAGAGGAGTGTCCGCACCCTATTATCAGAACATCTATTCGTACCACTAAACAGGAAATGGAATTATTTAGAAAATTAAAAGATAAACGAGATTATGCCGCAGCCCAGTTAGGACTGAATCCTTCCGTTATAGCCTCAAAACTGGCCCTAGAAACAGTTGCACGAAACACTGACGGGGTATCCCTGCTCCCATGGCAACGCACACTGCTTGAAATATAGAGCAACTTCAAAGGAGTTAGTGCCACGAAGTCTGATACAGACCGGGAGGAATTACAATTCTCCGTAGCTCTTAGAAAATCGTTTTTTCTGGTCTTCTTGGGAAGAAGCACTCTCTTCAATTTTAGAATCTGGCTCGGTGGACTCGGGTTCTTGATTTGGAATTGTTTGATCAGCGAGATTATCCTTGGAAACCTGCACAAAAGAGATTTGCAAGTCACTCAAAATACTTCCTAAAACTTTTTCCTCATCGTTGGAAAGATTACCATGTGTTTTTTCTTTTAGCATGTCGATGTAATCAATGAACATCCGTGCAGCTTCCAAGTTCACCATAGTTTCTCCAGTGGAAGGATGTGGAAGGCGACCTAGAAAAAGCATGGCCTGTTGTGCCTGCATCATAATGAATTCTATGAAACGTTGTGCAGTTTCCCCGTTCTGTGAATTGGCTTTTTGAACTTCTGGCATATAAATAAATATTGAACATTAATAATATCGATTGAAAAAATAATAGGCAATCTTTTGATAAGTTAACCCGCATATTTCATACTGGTTCGTCGCGAGGCGCTGTACAAAGCTCATGAGCACAAGGCGGGCGGAGGATTGTGATGCAAGGCTGTAAGAGTCCCTACCGCCCAAGTCAAAAAGGGAGTCTAACGGAGTCATCTGACTGCCCGGTTTCCGTAGGTGATCGTTATGAAATTGATCGGTATGAAATAGGCGGGTTAACTCTACTTGTCTAGCACCGTGGGTGCTGCTGTCACTTCTACATACCCACGGACATTGGAATATT
>WBXG01000072.1 GCA_008932965.1 Verrucomicrobiota bacterium | reverse complement strand
CCTATCTCTATTAATGGAAAGGTGGAACATAGTCCAAGAGGGATTTTAGATGTGACAGTGGCACTACGGCCTGACTACACACTCCGATTACTCTGCATTCATTTTAAATCGAAAATTTCTGTTCCTAATTACGACCAAGACTTCTTTCGATCTGCAGAAGCACTCTATCTGCAAAACTATGTCAATGCGATCATGGCTTCAGATCCCAAGACACACCTCTTAGTCATGGGAGATTTCAATGATACCAAAAATTCAAAACCTCTTTTAACACTCCTTGGAAAGCCTCAAAAACCAGAACTACTCCACGCACTTAATCTTACCGATGACCGTGGAGAAAGCTGGACGGAATATTGGAAGGAAGCAGATCTCTATTCGCGCATCGATTATATGCTCATCAACGAGGAACTGGAACCCTCCATTGTCCACGAACATTCAGGAATAGCGCGTCCTGCAGGTTGGAAAGAGGCAAGTGACCATTGTGCTCTTTTTACGGAGATCGTTCCTCAGGTAAATGCTTTGCCAACACCTCATCCATCACCTCTATAGTTTGATTGAGATTACGCTCCATAGTAAAAGAGGCTCCCCGTTTTCTACAAGCATCACGAATCTGAAGAGCCTCTTGGCTTAATAATCGTTTTTTCCACCATGCTAACGCTACAGAAAAGGCTTGGACATTGTTAGGATCTTGTATCACTGAACCGTGCACTCCCTCCTCGATGAGCTCCGAGCAGCCATTAGCACTTGTAGTAATGACTGGCAATCCCATGACAAGGGCCTCCAATGTGGCATTAGCAAAGGGATCATAGAGGGTTGGTAAAATAAAAAGATCTGAAGCTGCATACAGAAGTTCCATTTTTTTGACAGGCCCTAGGAAGTGAACTACTTTGGATCGATATTGATGGCTTGGCCCCTTACCTGCCACCCATAGTTGCATTTTAGAGTCACTCTTCCCCTCTAAAGCGAGTTGCTCTACTGCGCGTATGGCTACCTCTACTCCTTTACGTTTCCAACCCGAACCAACAAAAAGAAGAGCCAACTCTCCTTTCTTCATTCCAAGAACCTCTCGGGCTGCATCCCGTTCTTTTGAGCTCAAGGGATCAAACAGGGGAACCCCATTAGGAATCACTTTTAACTGCTGTTGAGGAAATGAGAAATGCTCCCTAATCTCCTGAGCTACCATCGCAGAATTAGCAATGACTACTGTAGCTGATTGAGGAGAGAATAGCTCACGCTCCATTCGAACAATTTCACGATGACGTGGCATCCATGATGAGAGAAGACTCTTCCATGCGTGTTCCCTTTTTTTTCGACTTTCCAACCAAGCTGTATGAAGACCATCACCAGCACGGAAAATATCAACCCCAGGAACACGCTCTAGAGAAAAGAGAAGATCGATCTTTTCTTTTTTTTTACATTCCAAAACTGCTTTTGAAAAAAAATGCAAAGAAGAATTAGGCAGAACAATGACTTCCCCTCCGGGCCATAATTCTGAAGGCCATTCTCCTGTGCCCAGCAAGAGAACACGATAACCTCTTTCTAATAACCCCTCTGCAAGCCTCTTAAGATAAGCTTCAGCACCTCCTGTTGCTGAATATCCGCGTCTTACAAATCCGATAGAAGGTTTTTCTAATTGCACCTCTACGCTAGGTTGTGGCTTTCCCTTGATACAGAAATTCTCATGGGCCATAAGTTTAATTCTTTTCTGTAAATGAGCTAACGGAATTTTATCACTAGAATTGCATTGCGAAGAGGGGCTCTTTTTAGAAAAACTCTTTGCTTGATTTGATGCAGCGATTGGTCTCATGGTGGCGACTAGTATCTTAGCTTGAAAAAAAATCTTCACTAAAAAAATATGCTAGAAGAGACAAGTCCTACTCCCTCTCAAGAAGATTTCATCGCTCTTAGTTTTTTTAACTTTTTAGAACGTGATCGCAACTACTCCCCGCAGACACTTCGGGCTTATCAACAGGCGCTCGCAGATTTTCGCTCTTTCAAACCAGTTCTTCCATGGAATGCAGCAACTGCGGATGATTTTCGTTCCTATCTTCTGGAGCTGATGAAAAAAAAATCTTCACGAGCAACGATTCGTCTTCGTTTCGCAGCATTGCGCAGCTTTTTTAATTATTTGACCGAACAACAGCATCTTTCGAGCAATGTTCTCAAGCAGGTCAGTCTTCCTAAATTAGAAAAATCCCTCCCTCATTTCCTCACCCTCCCTCAAGTGACAGAACTTTTAGAACACCCCACAAAAAAGACAAAAACGAAACAAGCTCCTCTATGGATGGGAGCTCGAGATACAGCGATCCTTGAGCTTTTTTATTCCTCAGGACTACGTTTATCTGAACTGGTAGGACTCCATGTTGGGGACCTTCATATGCTTGAGGAGACGGTGCGTGTTGTTGGAAAAGGTTCTCGTGAACGAATTGTTCCAGTTGGTTCTCTTGCCATCAAGGCCATGGAACATTATCGTCACTTAGCAAAAATAAATCAGGGCCCCCTATTTATAAACAAAAGCAGAAGAAGATTAAGTGCTACAGCCATATGGCAAATGCTCAAAAAATATCTGCGCGAGGCCGGCCTTCCTACAACCTTGAGTCCTCACGCCCTGCGACATTCCTTTGCGACCCATCTTTTAGACCGCGGAGCTGATCTACGTAGCGTTCAATCACTCCTAGGTCATGCAAGTCTTACCACCACTCAAATCTATACGCATGTTACTACCGAGCGTTTAAAGCAAGCCTACCAAGAGGCTCATCCTAGGGCTTAACCCGAATATTTCATACTGAAGTGTCATGAGGTGGTCACGAAGGCTGATAGATGCTGCGCCCAAGCTCGAAGTCTTACTCGGGCAGTATGATGTCCCTATTGCCCCAAACATAATTCGAGAGCAACACAATAACAATGAGCTTTGCTTAAAACCCCTCGTTATGATCAGTATGAAATATTCGGGCTATCTCCATTCACATCAAAATCTGAAAATGACTTCATCTTCCACTCACGAAAAGAAAAAAGATATCGCTCTCGAAGCGATACGAGGAATTGCTGCACTCTCTGTTCTGCTATGGCACTGCTGTCTAGGTTTCCTTCCCGAATATGTGGGGGTAGTTACAAAACATGATGGAATTAGTTCGTGGCAAGGATCTCCTTTCTTTTTTTTGATCAATGGTACAGCTGCAGTCTCCCTTTTTTTTGTTCTCTCGGGATATATTTTAACCCGACGTTATTTTCTATCTGGAGATACAAAACTGCTGGCACGGGGGGCGCTCAAACGATGGCCTCGCCTGATGGGACCAGTACTTCTTACCGTGCTCATTTCTTATCTATTTTTTAAATTCGGATGGTATTTTTTTCAAAAGGCGGGACCCATAGCCAATACTCCATTCCTAGCAAAATTTGTTTGGAATGCCGAAACCCCTTTCCCAATAAGCTTCTGCGGTGCCTTACTACAAGGTTCTTTTTTTACTTTTTTTCGAGGTGATTCTTTTTATAACAGCAGTCTCTGGACAATGCAGCTAGAGCTCATTGGGAGTTTTGTGGTTTTTGGAATGGCTCCAATGATATGGGAGGCCAAGAAGATCTCTACCTCCGCTGTTTTATTTTTGACGGGATGCATTATTCTCATTGCCCATTTTACAAAACCCGATCTTGTAGCTTTTCCTGTGGGTGTAGCGATGGCTGCTCTCTTACCCCGCAATAAAGGCTTTTCGGTAAATTTCATTACCATACTGCTACTCTTAATGGCTCTCTATTTGCTAGGAACCTCCTCCAAAAGAATAGGAATTTATCAGCCTATAAACTGGATTGATCCTTCCCAAAAAATGACCACCTATTTTTATATTTTCGGGGCAGCCCTTCTTATTGGACTGATCGAAGTTGTTCCTGCATGGCATCATTTCCTTTCAGGATCTTTTTGGAAATGGCTTGGAGAGTTTTCATTTCCTATTTACCTAATTCATATTGTGGTCATCTGCTCGTTGGGATGCCTTGTCTATCTTCATTATGGGAGAGCCTCAGCCATTGCTGTATCACTTCTAGCAACACCTTTTGCAGCACTTCCTCTTCTGTTTTTTAATCGCTTTTGGGTAAGCCAACTCAATCAAATAACGAATCAATTATTCCATCGAAAGAAAGAGGTGCCGTGAAAAACTCATTAGCCCGGATATTTCATACTGATCACCTAGCCCGCATATTTCATACTGCCCGAGGAGCAATTCGAGACTGACGCAGTATCCATCAGGTGTTTGCAAGCCGCAGCAGAATCAGTATGAAATATGCGGGCTAGAGAGGCGGAGCGTTATTACCGTTTAGCAACCGCAAATCCGCGAAGCGCATAGTTCATGATATATCCTTCATGGATCAACCAGGAGAGGTCTTTTGCAATAGCAGATTCATGCTCCTCATCCGTTTCATCGGTCTTTTTAGGACGTGAGGAGAGCAGGGCCTGCCATTGCTCTGCACGAGGACTTTTTTGATGAGACTCTAGAGTGTTGATAAATGCCATGAGTGATGGAGAGAGTGGAGTCTCTTGATTCAAGGACCGTGGACGAGCTACGGATACATAAACAATATTTTCATGTGCCTTAAAAATCTGCAATCCACGATGAGTGAGCTCTTGGCCTAATAAATGAGAAAGAGGAAGAGGAAAGCGTCTTAATTCCTCTAGTGTTTGCTCCAGGGCTTGCTTGATCGATGAATTCGAGAGATTTGTTCCAGCAGCTGCTGGTAGAAAGACCTCTTCAGTGATTTCATTAATGACGGTAGATGCATATTCTTTTTTAAAATGGTCTTCTAGTTGAGCAACACCAGATAATTTTTCTACTTCTCCGCCCTCTAGTGGAGCGCATGGAGTAAATATTTCCTGCAAACTTTGATCTTTTTTCCACTGCTCTATCATCGCTTCATCACGAATCATAGTAATACGGCTCTTGAAAACTTCGAAGGGAAGATGCGAAAAACGCTCTGAGTGAAGTTGACGTACTTTTGCCTGGTACTCGTGATGATTAGAGGGTCCAAGAATTGTTTGACTCATCCCACAAACAGCAAGTGAGGTATATGATCCTTTGGGTGGCTCAACCTCGATCTTTTCTACTTGATAATAGCGGTCACGATAATTTTTTAAAACGTGTGCAATAAGCTCTTTCTCGCTTAGCCAAAGCCCCTCATCTAAAAGACATTGATAAATCTTGGAAGCATTTTTTGCTGCTGAGGGTAGTTTTAAAACACGCAAAGAGTAGCGCTCTGGTTTTTGAAGAATGAGTCTAGCAAGCTCAAAAAGTGGATATGCTTTAGCTTCTGATTTAATCTGTTTGGCTATTTCATCAAGACCGCGTTGCTCTGGAAGAAATTCGATTTTCCAGCCATGAAATAGTTCAGAGGGGGAAGGTTGGGTGCTTGCGACTTCTTTTTTTGTAACAAATGAGCGATTCTTTCTACCATCGTTCCGACGATCTCGTGGGATATATTTTGATTTTTCATCTCCATATTTTTTTGGACTCTCCTTATCTTGATAAGAACGAGGAATCTGGGAGCTCTCCTTAACCCATGAAGGCATCAGGAGGGTATTTAAATCAGCATTCTCTAGGGAAAATAAAGGTTCTTTGTTTATCATGAGTTGAGTCTGTTCCTATTCTAATTCGAATATTTCATAGTGATCGTAACGAGGAAGCCGCGAAAAGTAATAGGGCAACACAGGCGAATGTTTTGAAGCCGGGCTGTATGCGTTCTTACTGTCGAAGTAAGAATATGATTCTAACGCAGTGTTCATCTGGCTTTCCAGCTTTCGCAGTAGATTAGTATGAAAGATCCAGGCTAGTCTAGATATAAACTATTAAATGAAATTAAATACCGATGATTGGAATCGCTTGCGAGCATTACGCGAAGGATTTTTAAAAAATAATGCTAAGAATTATTGGCACAGTCATCGCGATTTAGAGTTATACGATTCTATTTATGCAGCTCGTATCGGTTGGAAATGGAATGCGGTTCTTGAGGATTTATCAAAAATAGGTTGGCTTTCTTCAGCTGAGCAGATCCTTGATTGGGGCTGTGGCACAGGCATTGCATCACGGACCGTAGCTCCCTGGAGTGGCATTTCACAAGTGGCCTGTTTTGATCAATCACCTCTTGCAACCGCCTTTGCTCAAAAAAAACTTCAAGAAGAGCTCCAGTGCACTATCTCCATTTTTTCTGAAAAAAATAAAGTTCCAAGCCTGCTCCTCATTAGCCATGTGGTGAGTGAACTTAACGACAAAGAATTATTAGAACTTGCCTGCTATGCAACCAGTGCCGAAGAGATAATATGGGTTGAGCCAGGCTCCCATGAACTGAGCCGAAAATTAGGAAGCATGCGGAAGATTTTTTTAGAGGCTGGCTATCACCTCATCGCTCCTTGTACTCATGAACATGCATGCCCCATGTTTCAAGAAAAACAAGAGCAGGACTGGTGTCATTTTTTTGCACAGCCTCCAACAGCGATTTTTCAATCTGCATTTTGGCACGAAGCCTCACGCGAACTTGGTATCGATTTGCGAAGCCTCCCCTACAGCTATCTCGCTTTTTCTAAAAAAAGAAAAACTTCATCCCAATCCAATGGGGAGCGTCTTATCGGCAATCCACGTGCATTAAAAGGCCATGGAAAACTTTTTTGCTGCAGTACTGGAGGACTCTGCGAACGTTTATTGCAAAAACGGGATAATCCAAGTTTATTCAAAAAACTCATTAAAAATCAAGAGAGAGGAGTCTACAGATGGTCTTTAAATAACTCCGGGCATATTACAGATAGTGAGTAATAAGAAACTCTAGGGTGCAAGAGAACTCATTGAAGGATGCAATGAGAGAAGGGGAAAGAGTTTATTGGTTGCGGGGGTAGGATTTGAACCTACGACCTTCAGGTTATGAGCCTGACGAGCTACCGGGCTGCTCCACCCCGCGTCAATAGGGTGAAGAGTCTATGCGCTGCTCCACGGAGCTGCAAGTGAAATCACTTTAAATAATGATTTTATTTTACCGCAACCCAACTGCTTTACGAACCCTTTGGAGCACCTGATCTGCAATTGCATTAGCTTTGAGGGCACCTTCTCTTAAAACTGCTTCAACATAGCCAGGGTCACGGAGAAGCTCT
>WBXG01000071.1 GCA_008932965.1 Verrucomicrobiota bacterium | reverse complement strand
TCGATTTCTCTAAACTCGGATGTTCTTTGTGCTTCGAGTGCGTTGAGAAAGGCCCCATAGTCATCCGATGTAATCATCTCTTCAGCGGAATCATAGAGAGGGGCCGCTTGTAAGATCGGTAGGTTACCCATCATGAAGAGGGCAATAGCTAAAAGGGGGAACTGAATAGTCATAAGGGGTACGGGAGGAAGCAGGAATGAATCAGCAAGATCTTGCGAATGATTTCTTGTGGTTATACATTCAACATTGCTATGATGTGAAGACTTAAATTTTTATTTTTGGCATGAAAGGTGATGAAAAGTACATTGCGTAACCTAGCCCAGATATTTCATACTGGTTTGTCACGATCGGTATGAAATATTGAGGTTAGCCATGCATCGCTTTTTCAATCAAGAGCGTTGCTACGGTTTGTGTAGCTTCATCAAGTTCAAGGAGTGCTTTTTTAAGAGGAGCTAACGCACCACGTTCTAAAGCCTGAGAAACATGAGTGGCACAGGTGCGAACCGTATCAACAGTTTCAGGAGAAATGAGGCCATCGAGTTCTTGCAAGGCTTTTTCTACAGCTGGGAGCATCTCTACAGCTTGAAGCTGTGCCTCAACAAAGAGGCGTGCATCACGATCTTCAAAGGCATGTTCTAACGACTCTGCAATCATGGCCTCTACTGCCTCATCGGAAACATCAACAGCATGACTGATCTCCACCATTTTTTCTTTTCCAGAGATAACGTCACGCACGAGCACTTGAAGCAGACCATTGACATCTAAAGAAAATTGAACCCCCACCCGGGCCTGTCCTTTCGGTGCGGGCGTGAAGGGAAGCTCTAGTTCTCCTAATTTCCAATTATGTTGGGCACGTTCTCGCTCTCCTTGAAGCAAGGTGATTTTCATCTTCTCCTGACCAGCAACAGCATTAGTAAAAAGCTCTCCAGCTTTTGTGGGAATAGTCGTATTACGAGGAATAATGACATTCATGAGCCCCCCAAATGTTTCGATTCCTAAGGAGAGTGGAGTAACATCAAGAAGGGTAACGGCATGTAGATTCCCTTCCAGGAGGGCCCCTTGCAATACAGCACCAAGGGCAACGGCTTCGTCGGGGTGCTGGGTGAGATTGGGAGGTTTTTTAAAAAGTTCCTCTACCAAAGCACGAATAGCAGGAATACGAGTCGATCCCCCTACTAGGATAACCTCATCCAGATCTTCTACATTCAGGTTTGCATCAGCTAAGGACCTTAAGCAAAGTGCGCGTGTTCGCTCGATAACAGGGAGTGCGATTTTTTCTAACTCCACACGCGTCAAAGTGATTTCGATACTTCGATTTCCCTCTATGAAAGGAAGGTGAATTGTTGTCTCCTGGGCAAAGGAAAGCTCCTCCTTAGCGCGACGTCCAGCCTGACGTAATCGCATCAGGATCTTTGAGTCTCTACTATTTTCTAATTTCAATTTGGTAAGAAGAAAATCGGTAAGAGCTTGATCAATCGTATCTCCGCCGAGATTGGTATCACCACAGGTAGAGAGGACTTGGAAAAGACCGTGATCGAGCTTTAACACCGAGAGATCAAAAGTCCCTCCGCCAAAATCATAGACAGCAATTTTTGAGTGATCCTGAAGCTTATCTAGTCCATAGGCCAAGGCAGCAGCTGTCGGTTCACTAATAATACGCTCCACTATCAATCCAGCAATCTCCCCTGCACGCCGCGTGGCCTGACGTTGAGCATCATTAAAATAAGCTGGAACGGTAATAATCGCTCTTTGGACTAATACTCCGAGTCGAGCTTCTGCTGTTTTTTTTAATTCTTTTAAAATTTCGGAAGAGACCTCTTCTGGAGTTACAATGCGTTGACCGAGCTTGATCTTCACCGGTTCACCGCGACTTCCAATAAGCTGATCCCACCCTACACATTCGGGATCACTGATACGACGTCCCATGAGATGCTTGACGGAGGTAATTGTCTCCTCGGGATAAAGCAGCTGTTGCCGTACAGCAGCTTTTCCCACACACGGCAAAGAGCCTTCTAAATAGGAGACCACTGAGGGAGTGAGCCGAGATCCTTCCTCATTTGAAAAAAGAATTGGAAAGCCAGAATCATAGTACCCCACCAGAGAATGGGTGGTTCCAAGATCAATGCCGACAATAGGACCCTGGCACCCCGGAGTAGTTGGTAATTCCTTATTCATGGTTCTTAGAAAAATGATCAATCATAGTGGTTTGAAACAAAGCCTCTCTGAGTTGGTGATCCCATCGCTGTTCCAAGAGGAAGGCATAGGAGAGTGAGAGAAGTTCCTCAACGCTGACCTGAGGCCAGCGAAGGTTCATTTCCTGTAATTCTTGATCCAAGGAAGAGAGCCACTGATCGAGCGATTCTTGGGCAGCAATTAATTCTTCACGAACGGCTAGAAGATCTTTGATCAAGAGAGCTTTCAGCAAGGGCCCTGAAGCAGCATGATACTTGGTTGTTACTTCTGTAGCTCGCTGCAATGCCCCCCCTATGGATGAAAATAAATCTTTAGCAGCTGCCGGAATATTGTTAGCCATCGTTGCTTCTCCTGCCAGCAAGCGAAGCCGTTTGGCTGGATGACGCAGGAGGCGTGTTGCTTCTTGAATTTTTTGAAACATCATCGCTTCTCCGTTTTGCTGATCAGGATGATAGGTTGCAGCAAGACGAGAAAAGTTTTTATCTAGTAGATCAAGATCGACTATGGGACGTCGAGGAAGCTCCAATAAAGCAAAAGGGTCACTCTTCCCATCTCTATGCGTAGGTGCCATCATGAAAAATTAGAGCGATTTCATCGACTAGGCAGAAAAACTTTCACCGCATGAGCAGTGGGCTACGGCATTAGGATTGGTCACTTTAAATCCCCCCTTTTGAAGATCATCGCTATAATCGAGCTCCGATCCACTCACAAAGAGGGCACTCTTAGGATCAATGACAATGCGGACTCCTTGGGATTCGATTAAGATATCGCGTGCCACAGGTCCCTCCACAAGGTCCATTTTGTACTGAAGCCCTGAGCAGCCTCCCCCGATAATGGCAATACGCAGGGCCCCATGAAGGCGTCCTTGGCGCTCGAGGAGCGAGAGTAATTTTGTAGCTGCATGGGTGGTAATGCGGCAAAGCTTTTCATTGCCCAGGCGGTAGGTAGGAGGTGCTGATGGTGTCACTAACATGGCAGGATATCTTACTCCTTTCTCTTAATGAAAGCAAAGCTCTTGTGCTCTTTACCAGCGTTAACCCGGATATTTCATACTGATCTACTGCGAAGACAGGGAAGCAGAAGTTGGTTTATCCTTTATCTCCCAATTTAACAAAAGAGATGTCACATCAATTTGACTTATTGAACCTTTCTCTGGATCAACACTAAGTGTTAATTTTAATTTTGTTTCTCCAGAAGCACTATGACTTACTGAATAATGTGGCTGATCATCATAAATAGCAGACAGATTATCGTCTGATTTGTTGAATGTGTAAGTGGCTTCAATATCTATTTTATTTCCCTCCTTATGCGGGGAGTAGAGCCATTGAGATGATGGAGATCCCTGTATGAAAACAAAATCTTGAGTTTTTTCATTTATGCAGGTGGACAAGATATCTCCCAGGGTACCCTGATGAAATCGACCTTTTAGTTCCTTAATCAGGTTCTCTGTGCACTGATTTTCAGCTTCTTTTGGAAAAAAAACTTGTGCCACTTCTTTTAAAATATCATTAGCAGCAACTTTTCTAGTATCATTTGAATCATTCGAACTGTTTTCAGAGATAGAGGATGAATCCTTTAAGCCAATTTTCATTGAACGTTCTACATCGCTATCAAAAGTAGCTTCATCTAACTCTCCTCCCAAAATAGAGGTGACTAAAGATTTGCAAAACAGCGAGCCAGCTAATGGTGACCAACTACCTTTTCTTGGAATGGAGTGACCACCAATAGTGATATTCTCCTTAGATGGGACCTGTTTAATGGAATAATTCTGAAAGGGATCTTTGTCTGTAGCAGAGGGAGCATTGGAAGAATCATTTGATCCATAAAAAAGACTTAGAAAAAAAGATCCCAAGCGAGAAAAAAAACTTCGAATTCCCCAAGATCGAGTTAATGGTCTCTGCGAAGGATCCTCTTGAACAGAACGAACAGATCGTGAAAAAAAAGAAAAATATCCTTGCTTAGGATTCCTTGCACTAGGAGAAAGATTCTCTGGGTTAGGGTTAGCAGCAGTAGTACTACGGCTCAAGCTTTGCACCATGATATATTTTGGTAAATTTTAATAAACTAACTTTCGGTGGATCCAAATGCTCTGCAGTAGTCCAAGGCTCAGCATAGCAACAAGCATGAAAGAGCCTCCATAGCTCACAAGAGGAAGTGGCAATCCAGTAATAGGAGTTACCCCAATAGTCATTCCTATGTTCATGAAGGCATGAGTAAAAAAAAGAAATGTAATTCCAACAGCTAAGAGCCGCCCAAAAAAATCTGAAGCATGGGCAGCAATAAAAAGTCCAGTAATGATTAATAATGCAAAAAGAATAATCAAAATGGCCCCTCCAATAAATCCATGCTGTTCCCCCAAGACCGAAAAAATAAAGTCATTGTGAACAATGGTACTAGGAAGGTAGCCAAGTTCATTGAGGGTATTGGGTGCTTTGAAACCCTTTCCCCAAAAGCCACCAGAGCCAATTGCATTGAGTGATTGATTTATATTCCATCCTGCTCCTTGGGGATCTAGAGAAGGGTCGAGAAAAACGGTAATACGATCACGTTGATATGGCTTCATTCCAAAATTAACCATCAAAGGGGTAAAGGCAATGCCTAGTAAGAGCATGGTAAGAAGATACCTCACGGGAATAGCAGAGGCATAAAGCATTGCAAAAAAAATAGGAAACCAGACAATAGCCCCACCCAAATTAGGCTGGACTAAAATCAAAAGACACGGAATACCCATCATCGCACCGCACGTGATAATACGAATTGCGGGATGTTTTTTTTCAGAACTACTCAGGTACAATGCCAAAAGCATGATACCAGCGATAATGGCTAGTTCAGAGGGTTGAAAATGGCAAAAGCCAAGGTTAAGCCAGCTGCGAGCTCCATAGACTTTTACTCCAAGAACAAGAACGAGCAGCAGTCCTAAAAGGCCCGTTCCATAAAGTGGGATTGCCCCAAGGCGCACCCAGCGATAATCAGTAAAGGCAATCACAAAAAAAAGGGGGATTGTAAAAACCAACCAATAAATCTGACTTCTTACAAAGTGAGTTTCACGCATCCATGTTGCACTATAAATGCAATAGAGACCACAAGCGATCAGAGCAAACATGAGTACCAAAAGAGGCTTATTGAGGGCTGAAAATTTTTTAAAAAACATATTAAATCACTCGATCGCTAGAATATTTCATGCGCATTGAACTTTGAGATGCTATAGTAATCTAAAATATTACTTTAATTTACCCTTGTATGAATTACCAAGAGATTCGTACCCTTCTTGTTCCACATGGTTCGTTTTTTTACTATCACATTACTTTCTTTAGGATTATGGAGTTTCACGATCCATTCAGTTCGAGCAATTCCATCACTCTCTGAAATGAAGGAAAAGCTCAACAATGGAACCTACAGCGAAAAAGAATTTGAATCAATGGCCTTAAAGTTGCGTCAGCAAGCCATTGACTCCACTCTCACTCCCCGAATAGAAACTAAAGCACCCTCTATGGGACAAGGGTTCAATCGATATCCTTGGAAACGCAATATTTTTACAACAGTATTTTGGATTGGAGAGAGACCCTCGGCTAATAATCCTGTACCTAACAATAAAAGCACCTGGGATTCTAACTGGGCTCGAAATTTTGGCGGTTATGATAACCCCAAGCCTTCTGCTCGATCCAATTTTATCCCTAAAGGAATGATCCCCAAACAAAATCCTTTTTACTGTGCTCTCCCTTATAATGATATCACTCGTGGAAGAACAAAAGTAGAGGTTGCAAAAATTGTTCCTTGGTTTAAAGAAGCTTTTGTAAAACCAGGCCAGTCGGTCCTCAAGGGACGCTGGATTGCCATTCACTACAATGGCCGTACTTGTTTTGCCCAATGGGAAGATTGTGGACCCTTTCGCACCGATCACTCGAACTACGTCTTTGGTAATGAGAGGCCACGGCCCAATTTAAACCATGGGGCTGGGCTCGACGTCTCCCCTGCAGTCCGTGATTATCTTGGACTTGATAGGAATGAATATTGTGATTGGAAATTTGTAGATGCTTCAGCAGTTCCCGATGGACCTTGGAAAACCTATGGCACCAACAATACCTTCTGGCTTTTACGTCAAGGGAAGGACCTTAAAGCCTATGATCCTAATAATTCCCGCAAAGGGATCCCTCCCTCTCATTTTGTGACTCCAAGTGCCACTGGCACGCTATTTAAAAACAGTCCTACTGGCGCTCGCGTTACTCCGCAACTTGCCAATAGTTGAGAGTGAGTTTATTAAATTGGAAAGGGCACTTTAAGAAACCAGTCTCTTCAAAGTCTCTCGAACGATTTCTTCCGTTGAACTCATCTCCCCTAGAAGCGCCAGCACCTTGCGCGCTTCGCGCTCAGCATCTCCCTGTTTATAACCGAGTGATATGAGGGCCAAGATGGCATCGTGAAGGTATTTTTCTTTTCCTCCTTGAGCTTGTTGCAGTGATGCTGCTTCCCACTGAGCAGCCACACCGAGTTTATCTTTGAGTTCAAGAACAACACGCTCTGCTGTTTTTTTTCCGACACCAGAAATCTTAGAGATAGCAACAATATCGGAGCAAATGACTGCAGCTTTAAATTGATCAAGGGACATCCCGCTTAGAATTGCCAATGCTAATTTTGGTCCAACGCCCGAAACATGAGCCAGAAGAAGGCGAAAGAGATCCCTTTCTGCCTCAGAATAGAAGCCATAAAGCAACTGTGCATCCTCACGAACATGATGATGCGTAGCAATCCGGAGCTGCGATCCGACTGGTGGCATCCGATCAAAGCTTGAGAGTGGGATGAGAATTTGATAACCGATTCCATTCGCATTGATCACAATTACGGTAGGTAAAACTTTTTCTAAAATTCCCTCAACAAATGTAATCATGTCGTGACGTTAGTAGAAGTACCCAAGCTATTGCAAGGAATCAAACAGGGTTCCTGCTGGAATTTCGGGTCTGCCCCCACTCTCTTTTTAAAAGAGCTATTATCATAATACTGCTCGGCATGACCAGGGGCATGAGAAGCTCTAAGAAATTGAAAACGATAAAAGTAGAAAAAGCATAAACAACAATAAGAAAAAATAGAAAAAACCAAAAATCTATTTCTGAAAAACGAAGAGCAATCATCATTCCCATAGTTAACATTACTAAGAGCAGACCATAAATTGGGGCATTGAGATGGTTGATGCCCATCTGTTGCTCTGCATCTTGAAGAAGAGCCGCCTGGGCAATAGCCTCTTCACCCCCGAGAATAACCGTCCTATCTCGAAATAACATCTCCAATTCAGGTCTCATTTCTCCACGTTCCATCTCCTCACGAAGCAAAAGAACATCCTCCAAGGAAATCATTTTGGCTGAAGGTACTTTTTTTTGTATCAGGCACGATCTTGATCCAAGCCATATCACGTTTTTATTACAAAGAACGAGCATTCGTTTTCCTAGAAGAAAAACAGGTTTTATTGAATTTTTATTTTTTTCATAAGCCTCAAGAGCTCTCCACCAG
>WBXG01000070.1 GCA_008932965.1 Verrucomicrobiota bacterium | reverse complement strand
TCCTCGGGCATTATGAAACATACAGCCGTCGTCGCAATCCATCACCTTCCTTGTCTACATCAGCCTTCGCGGCCTCCTCGTTACGATCAGTATGAAATATGCGGGCTAAATCTATGGCTACTTGTGGAAAGCTCATTACACCCTTGACTGAAATGGTATGGTCACAGAAATGAACCCTATTAATGATAAAAGATCCGATACCGCACGCGGACTCATTTTCTATGGCCCCCTAGCAGAGAGAGGGGTCTTATTGACGCGCTATCAATTTAGAACAAGTCACCCAACGTCAATCTCAGACCATTATCAGAATGGCTCTTTAATATTGCTCCTTAATATTAGCGGCAACGCTTATATTTCGAGTCATTCCAAAAAGGAACCTGAACAGAACTTTCACCTGCAAGTCTCTTTTCAAAAAATTGTCTCTTTAGTAAAAAAAAATGCCCTACTCCTCATGCAGCGAGAGGCAGATCAAAAACATCATTTTTTAATTTTAGAAATTTCTACTAACTGGCTTTCCTCACTATTAAAAACATATCCTCACCCGATAAAAAAAGAGATTATCCCCTTTCTCAAACAAAATCCTAAAAAAACAAAACCGATCCTTTCTCCTTTTTGTCTTCATCTGCGATCGGTGTGTGAAGAGCTCTTTCTACCTCATCACCAAAAGGAACGTCCAGAGTTATGGTTTTATTCAAAAATACTCGAACTGCTTTCTCATACACTCCTAGAACCTTTAGAAGATTTTTGCACTCACCGTAAGGAGCGTCTTGCTTTAGAACGCATTGAATCTGTTAAAAAAAATCTAGCTCAAAACCTAGAAAATCCTCCATCGCTCCAGGAGTGTGCTCGCAATGCCGGCTGTAGTCCTTCCTACCTCAGTCGTACTTTTACTTTGTATACAGGAATGACAATCAGTCGTTATCTTAGAAATAGGCGTTTGGAACGTGCTGCCACATTATTACGTAGTGGCAAATATAATGTGACCGAGGCTGCGATGGCCGTGGGATATTCGAGTCTGAGTCATTTTTCCAAAGCTTTTGCAGAGATGTTTGGATCTTGCCCCTGTGCCTTCGGATTTTATTCGGGAACAAGTTCAAAAGAATGAATAGGTGCTATTACAGCCTCTCCTAAGTCGGTAAGTCCAAGATAGGACCCCTCTGCAATAGCAGCTCCATGGGTCGTGTGACAGCTGTTGTAGGAGAATTTTTCTCCAGGCTTTAAATGAGGAAAAGAGCCAACCACTCCCTCTCCCTCCAGTATCATCACTTCTCCGTTGGCTTCTCGCACCACCCACTTTCTTCCTTTCACGGTAAGAGCTTGATCACTTTTATTATGAATCGTAATGAAATAAATAAAGAGATGGGGCTTTTCTAAATGAGCCCCCCGCTCCGGATCATAGACCAAGCGATCTAATGTTGCCGTAAATCCTGGAAGCAGTTGTGGTTTTTGAGGCATAGATCACAAGTGAGAAAAAATAAACGGCTCTAGAAGTTTTATTTCTTTGATGTGGAGGCAATGGAGAGAACTCGAAGTTCTTTTTCATCAACAGGAGAGGGTGATCCAGTCATGAGTTCCATTCCACGATTATTTTTTGGGAAGGCAATCACATCTCGAATCGACTCTTCATATGCTAAGAGTGAAATAAGACGATCGAGTCCAAGGGCAATACCACCATGTGGAGGAGCCCCATAATGAAAGGCATTAAGAAGGTGGCCGAAGAGTTCTTTTTGTTGAACTTCATTGATTCCTAATGCTGCAAAAATACGTGCCTGCAAATCACGCTCATGGATTCGCAAACTTCCTCCTCCAATTTCCACACCATTAAGAACAATGTCATAGGCCTCTGCACGCACCTCTCCTAATCTTCCGGTAAGGAGGAGTTCTTCATCTTGAGCCTTGGGACGGGTGAAGGGATGGTGCACTGCGTTCCATCTATTTTCCTCCTCGCAGTAACTGAGCAAAGGAAAATCGACAACCCAAAGAAAGGCAAGCGCCTCACGATCAATAGGAATTTTTTGGCACTCTGCTACTTTTAAGCGAACCCGTCCAAGGGCTGTGCAAGCGGTTTCCCAATGATCAGCACCAAAAAGAATGAGATCTCCCTCTTCCATCTTGAGCTGTTTTGAGAGTTCCGCTTTTTCAGTCTCAGTGAAGAACTTGACGATCGGTGATTTCCATTCACCATTTTCTACTTTGATAAAAGCGAGTCCTTTTGCACCAGCGCTCTTTGCTACCTCGGTCAATGTCTCTATCTGCCCCGAGGTAATAGAGGCAAATCCTTTTGCATTGATTGCTTTAATGACCCCAACATTATCGAGCGCACCACGAAAAACCTTAAATTCGGTTTTCGAAAAAATAGAGCTGATATCCTGCAACTCCATTTTAAAGCGCATATCGGGCTTGTCACTTCCGAAACGGTTCATCGCTTCTTGATGCGTCATTCGAAGAAAAGGAGTCTTGATTTCAATACCGCGTGCCTCACGAAAGACTTTTTGAAACATCTTTTCGATAAGAGCAAAGATCTTTTCGTCTGAAATAAAGGAAGCTTCAAGATCGACCTGTGTGAATTCCGGTTGCCGATCGGACCTTAAATCCTCATCACGGAAACACCGTGCAATTTGAAAATAACGATCGACACCACCAACCATGAGAAGCTGCTTGTATTGCTGGGGTGCTTGAGGAAGGGCATAGAATTTTCCTGGGGAAAGGCGTGCAGGAACAAGAAAATCACGGGCTCCCTCCGGAGTGCTATTACAAAGAATCGGAGTTTCTATTTCCCAAAAACCCTCCTCATCGAGCACATCGCGAATTATTTTTGTCACACGATGGCGCAAACGAATATTAGCGGTCATCTCAGGGCGACGTAAATCAAGATAGCGATAGGTCAAACGAAGATCTTCATTGCCAATCCGCTCTTCCATGGGAAAAGGAGGGACTTCAGAACGATTGAGAACATGTAATGTTGAGGCTACAAGTTCTACAGCACCAGTTAGGAGATCACTATTTTCTGTGCCTTTAAGACGGGCGACTACCTCTCCATGAATAGTAATCACATCCTCAGATCGCAAAGAATGGGCCTCTGATGCTGCTTTGGGATGGTGTTCAGGACGAAAGACGATTTGTGTCATTCCTTCACGATCACGCAGATCAATAAAAATAACACCTCCATGATCTCGACGAGATGCGACCCAACCACTTAGGGTCACAGATCTACCGATATCTTCAACACGTAACGAGCCACAGGAACAATCGCGATAATGCATAAATATAATAGAGGGGTTTTCGATTTTTGGAGACTTTAGGAGCAGGCTTACTTTTTTATGAGATGGCTTAGAAAATGGCCCATCTTTTCTTTTTTTGTTTCAAGATAAGAAGCATTGTGTTGATTCGCATCTGTTAAAATAGGAAGTCGCTCCATGATTTCTATTCCAAAGCCATGAAGACCGACGACTTTTTTAGGATTGTTAGTTAAAAGACGCATCTTACGGACACCAAGATCCACAAGAATTTGAGCACCTAAACCGTAGTCACGAAGATCCATGGGATACCCCAGCTTCATGTTAGCTTCAACCGTATCGAGTCCTTCTTCTTGTAATTTATAAGCATGAATCTTAGCAGCAAGTCCAATACCCCGCCCCTCTTGCCGCATATAGACAAGAACCCCATGACCACTTTCTTGAATCTGTTTGAGAGCTATATGAAGCTGTGGTCCACAATCACAACGCTGTGATCCAAAAATATCTCCCGAAAAACATTCACTGTGGACCCTGACCAATGCTGGCTTTGAGGAATCAATAGGGCCTTTGACTAGCGCAAGATGATGCTGTTGATCCGAGTCAGCAAGCGCTGCTCGGTATAAAAAAAGTTGAAAATCTCCATACTCTGTGGGAAGAAAAATTTCCTCTTCACGTGTCACGAGCTTTTCTCTCATACGTCGATAGGCAATTAAGTCACGAATAGAACACATCTTGAGTCGATGTTCTTTTTTAAATCGAAGTAAGTCAGGAAGACGTGCCATTGTGCCATCTTCATTTAGGATTTCACAAAGAACACCAGAGGGGTCCAATCCTGCAAGCCGAGCTAAATCAACAGCTGCTTCCGTGTGACCTACTCGACGCAAGACACCTCCAGCAGCTGCTTGCAATGGAAAAATATGTCCTGGTTGTCGTAATTCCTCAGGATGGGTCGTTGAAGAGGCTAAAATCTGAATTGTAACAGCACGATCATGAGCACTAATACCCGTGGAGGTACTATGCGTCGCATCAACGGAGACAGTGAAATCGGTTTTATGCATTTCCCGATTGTGTATCACCATGGGAGGAAGTTGAAGCTGCTCAGCTCGTTCTTTTGTAATCGGTGCACAAATGAGTCCTCGACCGTAGCGAGCCATAAAGTTGATATCCGCTGCCGTAGCCTTGGCTGCCGCCATAATGAGATCCCCCTCATTTTCTCGATCTTCATCATCAGAAACAATCACCATTTTTCCATCACGTATTTCTTCAATGATCTCTTCGATGGAATCAAAGCTCTGGTCATGCGTTGTGATGGGGTGCTCTTGATCGATTGATGGAGCGTTGATATCTGCTTGGTGGTTCATTGGAATGATATGTTTTTACCATGATTGAAGGCGAAGAAGAACAATCATGACACAGTGAAATGACTCTTTTTTACACGGTAACTTCTTTTAAATTTTCCGAAAGCTGAGTGTTTGCTGGTGCCGAGCGCTTCCTAATCCATCCTCCTCCTAGGACCAAATCACCATCATAAAAAACAGCTGCTTGTCCTGGAGTCACCGCTCGGAGTGGCTCTGCAAGGAGAACGACGGCATGATCTTCATCATGAGAAAGGATAGTAGCACGTGCTCCTTCGTGACCATGGCGAACACGAACTGAAATTTCCTGGAAGGCCGGAGGCACTTCTTCTAACCAATTGAGACGATCTATTTCAAAGGTTTCAGAGAGAAGATCACTCTCTTTTCCAAGAATGACTCTTTTTTCTTTGGCATCAATAGCCACGACATAGAGAGGGTACGGAGAACCTCCAGGAAGACCTTTGCGCTGACCTACTGTGAAAAGCTCGATACCATCATGCTCACCAAGATAGTTTCCTTCGGTATCATAGAAACCACCTGGTTGAAAGATATCACCCCGACTGCGCAAAAATGCTTTATAATCTTTTCCAGGAACAAAACAGATTTCTTGACTATCCTCTTTTTCTGCAACCTTAAGACCTAGTTTTCGTGCAATAGCTCGAATCTCTTTTTTAGTGAGTTTTCCGAGGGGGCAGAGGGCACGCTGGAGTTGAGGCTGACGTAGGCTAAATAAAAAATAGGATTGGTCTTTGGTCTCATCCAAGCCTTTGCGCAAGGTGGCCTTCCCCTGTGCATGCTCAATAATTGCGTAGTGACCCGTAGCAATATAGTGAGCTCCAAGTGAGGTAGCTTTATCCCAGAGATTCCCAAATTTTAATTTTTCATTACACATGACACAGGGATTGGGAGTACGACCCCGTTTGTATTCTTCAGAAAAATAATCGATCACCAGCTTTTCAAAAGGGACCGCTTCATCAATCACGTAATGAGGAATCCCAAGTGCATGGGCCACACTGCGAGCATCAGCAATGGCTTGGGGACCACAGCATTTATCTTCAGCACGGGACATACAATCCTGAGGCCAGAGTTTCATCGTCACCCCCACAACATCCCATCCCTCTTGCTGGAGCAAGTAGGCCGCAACACTCGAATCCACACCCCCGCTCATACCAATAATGACACGTTTTTTGGAAGTAGACTCGGATTGTTCAGGGTGCTTATTCATAGCCAACTTACTATAGAGATAAAAAAGAGGTCGTCAACGGCCACTCATCACGTTTCAATAGAGTATTACTTGAGATGTCATTAACCCACATATTTCATTCTAATTGTGACAAGGAGCCCGCGAATGCTAATGAAAAAAGGAGAGCGATGAAGTCCGACGATATAGGGGTGAGCCCTTACCGCCAGAAAAAGACTTCGAGCTCAACGCAGTATCCATCTGGCTTCCCAACCTCCTCAGGTGATCGGCATGAAATAGGTGGGTTAACTATTTCAAAACAAAAACAACTGCTACGAAGTGAGATGCGGCTTCTATTAAAAAAAAATCAGAAAAAAAAAAGTGCCTCAAAAAGCAGCAAGCCTCTTTTTGAAAAAAAATTCCTCACCCTTCCTCAATGGGAAGAAGCCTCCTCGATCCTTCTCTATGCACCCCTACCTGAGGAGCCAGATCTTTTGAGTTGCTTGAAAATATTTTCAGAGAAAAGATTTTTTTTTCCTCGTATTGAAAAAAATAAATTATCGCTCTATGAGTGGTCCTCGCAGAGATACTGGGTCTTCGGCTCTTACGGTCTTCAGGAGCCTGATCCCAATACCTGGACTGTAGGATCTATCGAGGAGATCGATTTAGCTGTAATTCCAGGACTTGCCTTTGATGATAGAGGCGGAAGACTGGGACGTGGTGGTGGCTTTTATGATCGTCTTTTGAGTGATCCTCGGTGGCGTGGTTGGAAGGTTGGAGCAGCATGGCCGTGGCACGTAGTCAGAAATGTTCCTCGTGAACCCCATGATGTCATGATGGATGCCCTTTTAGTTTTCTAATCACACTGCTCTCTTAAAGAGTCTTGGAGGTTAACCCGGATATTTCATACTGGTTCGTCGCGAGGCGCTGCGAATCCTGATGCAGAGACCACCGGCGGTGGGAGACCGCGGGGGAGACTGCCCTGGCTTTAAGGGGGCAGCCCTGAAAGAGCGAGACGAGTGGAAGCAAGCGAGTCAACCCAGGGGCGTATTTTGACGCACGACAGTAGGGACGCAGTCAAATTATTTTATCTTTTCTCTCTAACTAATAGTACAAGCTTGATCAGTTTGTTCAGCTCTAATTTTCCAATCTTCTGCTTTTTTTAAGTAATGCTGAATGCTTTGTTGATCGGGATTTGGCTTTTGTGCTTCCTGAGCTGCACTAAAAAGAGTATACCCTGCATTACTAAGGTACTCTGCTTTTTTATTCAAACCTTCAACTGCTTCCTCTGCTGCCTGTTGATGCAAGCTTGCTGACTGAATAAACAACTTAATACTTTGTTGATTAGGATTTGGCTTTTGTGCTTCCTGAGCTGAACGAGAAAAAGCACTCCCTGCTTGATGAAGAGCATTCCCTGCTTGACCAAGGAGCCTTGATTCATAATACTCTGCCTTTGAACCCTGTTGATAGAAGCTTGCTGACTGAGTATAAAAATCAATGCTTTTTTGATTAGGATTTGGTTTTTGTGCTTCCTCGGCAATTTCTTGAAACACCTCTGCTGCTCTAATTAAATAAGGCTGTTTAAAACGATCAAGAAATGAAGCTTGAGCTAATAGCTCTTCACTTTGAGCCAGCGCTTCTTTTTTAATGCAGAGCCATTTATTCGCTGAAAGATTGGCTTGTTGGTCTTCACTGAGTGTTTCATAAGGTGGGCGTAACACTGTGGCAGAAGCGACTCTGGCTTCAATGAGATCAAACTGATGAGTGATCGCATTAAGGAGATGTGCCCTGCTTCTTAACCTAGGATCGTCTTCTCTGATTTGCCCGCCTATTGCTGCTGCTACTTGTTGGGCTATCTCTATCTTACTTTGTAGCGCTTGAACTCTCTCTTGATAAGTCGCTAGTTGAGAGTAATCGTATTCCAGTTTTTCTGCTATCAATTCGATTTTATTGGGGCGCTCATTGAGTTTCATCGCTACTGAAATTCTAGATAGGCGTTGAAGTGATTCTATTTTAGGATCAGGAGAGGTTGGACTATTTGCAAGATGAGTGATTATTGAATAC
>WBXG01000069.1 GCA_008932965.1 Verrucomicrobiota bacterium | reverse complement strand
TATGAGGCGCCGTGCAAAGCTTATTAGTACAAGGCGGACGAAGGATTGGGATGCCGGGCTGTATGTTTCATACTGCCCAAATCACAATTCGAGACCAACGCAGTGATGATAAGCTTTCCACAAGCCGTAATAGATTTAGTGTGAAATATGCGGGCTAGATTCTTGCTATGGGAAGTTCTCTCCAATCGGTTGTGTAGCGAGGGGAACGCCTTTGAGATCTCATTTTCCATCCTTTACTGGATTGTTTAGTTCCCTGGGAAGCACGTGTAATCATTGGGTTCTTGGGATCTCCTAGCTTCTTGTTGATCGCATCACAAATTTTATCAATATCACCCCTTGGATTTGTGACTGGAATATCAAAAAGGCTCGGTTGAAAGGAATCCTCAGAAACTAATCCTCCAAGAAAAATTCCCGTTTTCTTGTAGCGGTATCCTGAGCGGTAGATCGAGCTAAGCATCCTCCGTGCAACATTCATTAATTGGGAAGTGGAAGCCGTAGGAGTAAGGAGAGCATGTTCTATTGTAGGAGCATACTGTGGTTCTTCTTTTTTAAAACGATTGGTCTGAAGAGAGACTTGAAGGTGCGATGCCAGTAGTCCGAAGCGCCGAATTTTTTCAGAAGCACGAGCCACATGGTTGGCAAGAGCCTCTTCAAGCTCCTCGAGAGACTCTACAGAACTCCCAAAAGATCTAGAAGCCATGACTCCCTTGCGAGCTGGAGGTATCTCTTCTAAACTCATACAGGAGATTCCATTTAACTCTCGAAGAAGTCTTTCTCCTACGACCCCCAACTCCTTTCTAATAGAAGCAGGATTGGCATTTTTGAACTCTAAGACTGTTGTAATCCCAAGATGTTGGAGCCTTCGTTCAAGATTTTTTCCTACTCCCCATAGATCACCTGTGCGAGTAGAAGCCATGATATCATTGAAAAAGGGATGATTTTCTAATTCAACAATACCACCAAAACAGGGATTTTTCTTTGCATAGTGATTAGAGAATTTCGCAAGGAGCTTTGTAGTTCCCATGCCTATGCAGACAGGGATGCCAGTCCATCGTAACACCTTTGCTCGAAGATTGCTGGCAGCCTTTTCATCAAATTTTTCAGGAAGCTCCAGGAATGCTTCATCAATCGAGTAGACTTCAACTGCTGAGACCTCCTCTCGTAAAATCGACATCACCCGAGCAGACATATCACCATAGAGGGTGTAGTTAGAACTCAAGACATGCACTCTATTTTTTTGAATCACTTCCTGCTGCTCATGAAGAGGGGCCCCCATTGGAATCCCTAGATTTTTCGCTTCTTGGCTACGCGAGATAATACATCCATCGTTATTACTCAAAACAACGATAGGAGCCTTATGAAGTCGTGGGTTAAAGACTCTCTCGCAGGAGCAGAAAAAGTTATTGCAATCCACAAGAGCAAAACGATGTGTACTCATGGTTACTTAGCCCGATGAATCACAAAGGTAACAGCTCCCCAAATAGTGAGCTCCTGATTTTCTCCTACCTCGATAGGATGGAAAGCTGGGTTTTCTGCTTCAAGGAAGATACGGTCTTTTGTTCTCCGAAACCGTTTCACCGTAAACTCCCCATCAATCATCGCCACAACAATCTGACGATCCTTAGGGGTGAGAGAGCGATCAATCACCAGAATATCTCCAGAATGGATATTGGCATCCCTCATAGAATCTCCACTGACCCGCACAAAGAAAGTTGCTGCAGGATTGCCAATCAACTCTTCGTTAAGATCGATCGACCGCTCCATATGGTCATCTGCTGGTGAGGGAAATCCGGCTTCAACCTTGGCTGTGACCATGGGAATCCGGAGCGATGTACGTACTTGAAAAGGGATGGGGGAGGAGATTTCCATGCTTGATAATAGGGCTTGGGATTTCTCACAGTCAAGGTCCCTCACTTTAGAAATAACGATTATTCTGGTGGAGCCATGGGGATTCGAACCCCAGACCTCCTCAATGCCATTGAGGCGCTCTACCAACTGAGCTATGACCCCTAACCTGAATATTTCATACTTATCACCAGTAAAAGCTGGTGTGGATGCTGTGTTGATCTCGAGGCCTTCCTCAGGCAGTCTGTACTTCTACAGCTAGTGTCGTTATCCATCAGGTGTTCGCAAGCCGCAGCAGAATCAGTATGAAATGTGCGGGTTAAAGTAATCGTAAAAAACTCTCTGAGCAACTGGAAAAATTTCTAAGGATGATTTTACAAGGAGAGCTGCTTTATTTCTTGAGTAAATCGGGATATCTCCTCCGTAGTATGGGTTGCTGTCATTGTAATACGAAGTCGTGCCTTATTCTTAGCAACCGTTGGATAACGAATAGCAGGGACAAAATAACCTGCCTCCCGAAGCATATGGGCTGCCACGAGAGCCTTTTCTTCATCTCCTAAAATAAGAGGTAAAATGGCGCTCTCGGGCTGTTGTTGAGACAAAGAAGAGGCAAGTTGCTCTATATTGTTCCATAATCGAACTACTAGAGCCTCTCCTTCCGAAGAGTTGATAATACCAATACTTGCCCGTGCTGCAGCTATGAGAGAGGGAGGAGCAGCAGTCGTATAAATAAAAGGACGAGCACGATGAAGGAGGTAGTCGACTATCGTACGTGAGGCACAAAGATATCCTCCCGAAGTCCCAACGGCCTTGCTAAGTGTTCCCATTTGAATATCAATACGACTCGCAAGTCCTAATTCTCCAATCATTCCTCCCATACGATTTTCGGAAGATCCACGTACCCCAATAGCATGAGCTTCATCCACGAAAAGAAGTGCTCCATATTTTTCTTTGAGCAGAACCATCTCCTCAAGCGGAGCCACATCTCCATCCATACTAAAAACCGATTCAGTAATGATTAAAATCTCTCCTGAAGGAAAAGTACGCCGTGCCCAACGTAAATGGTCTTCTAACTGAGTTACATCATGATGTTTGAACACACGCACTAGAGCCTGACTTGCACGAGCTCCATCAATCAAACTTGCATGCACAAGCTTGTCTAAAATAATCACATCACCCCGCTGCATGAGGCTAGAAATAGCACCCATAGCCGCTGCAAAGCCTGAGGAAAAAAGAAGAGCTGCCTCTGTTTGTTTCAGTGAAGCTAATTCTTCCTCCAAGAGTTGATGTTCTTTTGTATTTCCACAAATAAGCCGTGAGGCGGTGGCCCCATATCCAAAAGAAGACCACGCAGTATGAGCGGCTTCTTGCAACGCCGGATGACCGCTTAAACCGAGATAATCATTAGAAGAAAAATTACAAAAAGTACGCCCCTCAATCACAAGATGACTTCCAGAAGCACGTTCTATCAAGGCTGGAGAGCGCCAGAGTTTTTTCTTTTTTAAGAGTGCTAGCTCTGAAGCAAGTCTATGTTCCATGAAAAAATCTATGAATCACAACGATCCAGAGAGGCACAAATCTTACGGATCACTGCAGGACCATGATAAATAAGTGAAGTATAGATTTGAACAAGATTGGCTCCTGCTTGAAAACGCTCATGAGCAGAAGCTTTATCGTGAATCCCACCACAAGCAATCACTGGAAGCGATGTTTGCTTCCGAATAAGATGGAGTGCATGGAGTGATCTTGCTCCCAGAGGAATCCCACTCAGACCTCCAGCCTGATCCTTCTCCTTTGAAAGTATCGAATGGTCGAGTGTTGTGTTAGTCGCAATGAGACCGGAAAGCTTTTCTTCTTCTGCTAGTGCTACAATAGCGATGAGATCTTCCTCTGCAAGATCAGGAGCTACCTTAATAAAAAGTGGCTTCTGAGGGGTCCCTTCCCAATCACGTACTGTTTTTACAATTGAGGCTAAGGCCTCCTTAGCCTGAAGATCACGCAATCCAGGAGTATTAGGAGAGCTGACATTGAGTACATAATAATCTCCTAATCCATGAAGTTGTTGAAAGCTCAAGAGATAATCTTTTGCAGCCTCGTGAATCGGAGTCACTCGGGATTTGCCAATATTAATTCCCACGGGAATGTGAGGCCAGCGACCCTGTTCCTTCGTTTTTGTTAAACGATGAGCGACCGCAGTGGCTCCTTCATTATTAAATCCAAGTCGGTTAATGAGGGCTTCCTCTTCTGGAAAACGAAAAAGCCGAGGCTTGGGGTTTCCTGGTTGTGCATGCGCTGTAATAGTCCCTATTTCGACAAACCCAAACCCAAGGGCTTCCCACGCAAGTAAGGCCACTCCATTTTTATCCATTCCGGCAGCAAGACCAACTGGGTTGGGAAAGTCGATTCCTGCTACGCATCGAGGAGAGAGAGGAACAGAACCCTCAAGTGCTGTGATTACTTTTTTTAATATCTTAGCAACCACCGGAGAGGCGGAGGTAATAGCAAGGCTTTTGATAACCGCTTCGTGGGCAAGTTCTGGGTCAAGCCGAAAGAAAAAAGGACGTGCTAATTTTCGGTACAACACAGAGAAAGGAGATGTAAAAAAAGAGGTTGTTAGGATGATGGAAGTGATTTCCAAAGAAGCAGCAAAATAATTCCAAGCACAACGCAAAGTAGAATAAATTGAAGGCGCGCAGCACGCCTCTCTGCCATGCGTTTACCACCTGAAGCAGCAATGGTCTTTTGACGTAGAGGATGACGTTTATCACGAAGCTTACTCAATCCATCCGCACGAGTTGGTGCTGAAACAAGATGAAGTCGATGAAGCTCATGTTGACGGCGTTTCCTCTCTTCTAACTCTTTTGGCAAATTCTCCAATTTGCGTCGGGCAGCTTCTTCTTGAAGACGAATTTTTTCCTCTAGCAAGCGAATTTTTTCTTCTTCATCACGCAAACGCTGACGATCCGTATCTAGCGGGCGCACAACAGATTTTTTAGAACGAGAGGAGGGGCGGATCATAGGCGGGGTCTGCACTGAACTAAATTGAAAAATAAGCGTTTATAGTGGAAAGCTAATGAGACGATCTAGTGGTTCATAGGAGGGATCATGTAGAAAAAACATTTGGAAGTAGTGTCGTTCTTCATCTGCGGGAGTAGTTCTTAGTGAGGAGCCGTTAATAAATGCCAACTCCAGATGAGTAACGCAACAAGTCCTAGCAATACTAACGGTAAAGTGAAAGCAGCCCCCGATTGAAGCCAATACAGGAAGCCTTGACTTCGTAATTCAAAATCGTCGCTATAGGAAATTCCACTTCCATGGAGATCAGAAGCATCCTCTATCGGAGCGATCTTGGCTTGAGCCCTACTATAAGCAGCTTTCGCCTCATCCACGGTTCCAATAGCACGTGTGAGCTCCCGTGCTAATTCACGGCCATTCCAACTTTTACAATCGATATTTTCTAATTCTCGTAAATGTTCTGCAAAAGAATCTTGAATACCATGCAATTGCTCGAGACGTCGTTGTGATTCCTCGGTTTCTCGCTGCACCAAGAGCAGAGCACGCGTGAGTTTGTCAACCATCTCAATACGTCCACGCTCTAGCTCTTCCTGGCGCCGACTCAGTTCTTCAAGTCGTAACTTTTCTTTTTCTATTTGATCTTGACGACGCTTTAACTCAACCAGCTCAGACTGGGCGCGTTGTACTTGATCTTGCAATTCTTCCATGGAGGTCTCTTCTTCTAACTCCAATAAATCATGAGGTTCTGTTATAAAGTCGGGCATAGTGTGAATAAAGTAGCTGCGAAACATCAATTTGGCTCGCAAAAATTTTAAGAATTTTTAATTAACCCGGATATTTCATACTGAAGTATCATAAGGCTCCGTGTAAAGCTTATGAGTGCAAAGTGGGCGAAGGATTGCGATGCTGAGCTGTATGTTTCATACAGCCCGAGGAGCAATTCGAAGCTGACGCAGTAATAATGAGCTTTCCACAAGCTGTAATAGATTTAGTGTGAAATATCCGGGTTAAGATTTTTATTTGTTGCAACTCTTTTTTTTACCCTCTATTCATTCTCACTTGATTCCATGTCTTTTCCAATCTCAACACATCAACTCACACCTCCGGATTTTTCTATTATTACCATTCATGAGAATTCAGAAGACGCCCAGGATTCTCTCCCTTGTGCAGTAGCTTCGCTAGCGGATCAATGCAGTATTAAAAGTGAACAGATCCTTCAGCATCTTGGTGAAGCTAATAACCTATGGAGTAAACTTTCAAAAGAACTCCAGCTTTCAAAATGGAAGCAACGATTCACCCTTCGCCTTGTCGAAGAAAAAAATATCTCCTTTCATGAAGCGATTCAAAAAGCAACCACACGTATTTTGGGAGCCTTTGTAGGATTTCTTCAACCCGATGAGCAGTACTTACCAGAGGGCCTCGTTGCTGTGGAAAAATACTTTCAGGCTCATCCTGAAATAGATCTTGTTTTTACGGGTGGGTTTGTATTGGACAACGTCACAAAAAAAACAACTCCTCATCCAGCAGTCCTTCCCTCATTAGAATATCTCTGGAGCAGCCAGTGCACCATCATTCCAAGCACCCTCTTTTGTCGATCTTTGTTACTGAAAAAAGATTTCCCATTCTATCCTCGCTATGAAAATAGAATGTTTGATGAGTGGCTACTTCGTCTTCTTCAATCTGGAAAAAAAATAGGCTTACTCAACATACCCACCACTCTAAGGCCAGCCTGCTCGACTCCAATAAATCATTGCCAAGGGGAGACTTTTCCAGTTTGTCCACCAACGATGAAACTCTTTGCTCCTTGGTGGAAATTCCAACATGCACGTGCTTTTAAAAAAGCTCTACGTCATTTTCCTAATTCGACTCATCCCATGATTTACCAGCTCACGAACTTGACTGAAAGAACAACAGCCTCTTTGTAGGCGGGCTAAAAAGAGTTGAACATTTCCAAGAGATACCCCTTAAGGTATTCGGTCTCCGGGAGAGCAATAACAATAGGGTGATCGGGGCTTTGGGAGAAAATATGGCGCTGCCGTGCAGAACGCTTTGCATCGTAAAAGGCCTCTGTGCAAGTGCTATGAAAAGCAGCAGCAGAGATATGATGGGAGCAGGAGAAGGTTGCAAGGTAGCCGTTGTGGGTGAGTAGTTGGGCAGCTTTGAAATGAAGCTCCCGGTAGCCTCGAAGAGCATCACTAATTCCTTTTTTAGCTCTTGTGAATGGGGGTGGGTCTAAAATAATCAGATCATACTTCTCACCACGACGGACTGCTTGGCTTAAGAGATCAAAAACATTATCCCCAATGATCTGAAGTGATACTTGATTAGCTTCGCCGTTGGCTTTGATACGAGGAATATTTTCGACACCTGACTCTACAGCCGTTACTTCAGTAGCACCGGCACGAGCACAGGCGATGGCAAAAGCTCCTTGGTTGGAAAAACAATCAAGGACCCTAGCTCCCTTGGCCCATGGAGCGATTTCCCGATAATTACTTACTTGATCCAGATAAAACCCTGTTTTCTGACCTTGTAAAAAGTCTATTAAAAAAACCATCCCTCCTATCATCACCTCCTCTTCCTGAGGAGCTTCCCCAAGAAGCAGACCGCTCCGTATTTCTAAGCCTTCCATCTTTCTAGAAGATGAATCATTACGTTCAATCACTGTTTTTACTCCGAGCACCTCCATGACAACCTCGGCAATTAACTCCCGTCGTTGATCCATAGCACAGGTTAATGTCTGTACAATTGCTACCGAGTTATAACGATCCACGATCACTCCAGGAAGCCCATCACTCTCACTCCAGACAACACGGCGAACATTTCCATCTACTCCACAGCGGTCCCGATATTCTTGAGCACGGTGCACACGTCGCACAAAAAAATCTCGATCTAATTCTTGGCGTTGATGTGAAAAACGGCGAGCAACAATTTGGGATCCACTATGATAAATGGCACTTCCAAGCATTCGATCACGACCATCTTTTATCGAAATTACCTCTCCATCATTGGGATTTCCAAAAATTTTAAGCACTTCTGTGCTATAAACCCAATCGTGACCATGAAGGATACGAGCTCGAGGACGAATAATAATACCAGGCATAAATTAAAAAAGTGTGTGAGGGTAAAAGGTCAGGAGAAGCTTAACTCGGATATTTCATACTGATTGCTCGCGAAGCGCCGCGAATCCTGATGCAGGCACCACCGGCGGTCAGGAGACCGCGGGGGAGACTGCCCTGGCTTGAAGGGGGGCAGCCCT
>WBXG01000068.1 GCA_008932965.1 Verrucomicrobiota bacterium | reverse complement strand
ATATTCTCAAATGCCGCCCCAATATGCCTGCTGGGGTTTCCGGAAATCGCAAACCAAAACCAGAGGAAATGAGCACCTGTATTCCATGGCTCATCAAGCAGATTGAGCTTATCAAGCCACGGGTGCTCGTTGCCTGGGGTTCCACTGCCATGGAGGGATTGTTAGGAAAAACCATGCTCATGCGTGAGGCACGAGGAAATTGGTTCGACTTTCAGAATATTCCACTCATGGTTACCTACCACCCTGCCTACTTATTAAGAAACCAATCCTTGAGTGAAAAACGTAAAGTCTGGGAGGATATGCTCCAGGTTCTTGAAAAGTTGGAACGGCCCATCAGCATTAAACAACGAGAGTTTTTTCTACCAAAAAAATCATGATTATCGGAGTTCCAAAAGAAATTAAAAATAACGAATATCGTGTCGGCCTCACCACGAGTTCCGTCTATGAACTGACGCACCATGGCCATACCGTGATGGTGGAAAGCAATGCAGGAGCTGCTATTGGTCTTAGTAATGCTGATTACCTAAAAGCTGGAGCAAAGATTTCTAAAAAATCAGCAGAGATTTTTGAAAAGTCAGAAATGATTATTAAGGTGAAAGAGCCACAGCCCGAAGAATTCAGTATGCTTCGCTCTGGACAAGTTCTTTTTACTTACTTGCATTTGGCACCTGATTTAGAGCAAACAAAGGGACTTCTTGATTCCAATTGCATTGCCATTGCTTATGAAACAGTCACTGATAAACGTGGGGGTCTTCCTCTACTCGCACCGATGAGTGAGGTTGCTGGCCGTATGTCTGTTCAGGCTGGGGCTCATTGTTTGGAAAAAGCCCAAGGGGGAAGCGGCGTTTTGCTAGGAGGAGTACCAGGGGTTCCTCCTGCTAAGGTAGTTGTCTTGGGAGGTGGTGTTGCTGGTACCAATGCAGCACGGATGGCCATGGGGCTCAATGCACATGTTACCGTCATTGATAAATCACTGGATCGTTTAAAGGAGCTCGATTTTTGTTTTAGTCCATCCCTCCATACGGTGTATGCAACGCTTGATACCATTGAGCATTATGTCACTCAAGCAGATCTTGTCATTGGTGCCGTTCTTGTTCCAGGAGCAACAGCTCCTAAGCTCATCAGCAATAAAATCATTTCTAAGATGAAAAAAGGGTCGGTCATTATTGATATCGCTATTGATCAAGGGGGATGCGTGGAGGGGGCCAAGCCAACCACCCATGAAAACCCAACCTTTACCATAGAGGGAGTCACACTCTATTGCGTGGCTAATATGCCCGGGGCTGTGGCCCGCACCTCGACCTTTGCTCTGAATAATGCAACATTACCCTTTATCCTGGCTCTTGCTCAGAAGGGATGGAGAAAGGCAATGGCTGATGATGAGCATCTGCTCCATGGATTAAATATTTGTGAAGGGAAGGTTACACATCAGGCCGTTGCTAAAGCGCATCTTTTACCTTACACTCCTTTGCTACTTTGAGAGGCAAGAGAGATTAGGAAACACAATGCATCCAATGAGTTTATATACTGTAGAAAAATTGTTTGAAGGTTTTAATCCCGATGTTCCTGGTAGTTATCAATCAAGTTTTGATTGGAAAACTTGTGAGGAATACAAATGCCTCTATGAGGATGAGCTTCACACAAAAAATCTTTCTAGAACAAAAAATCAAATTGAATTTTTTAAAAAAAAGAAACTCAAAGAATGTTTGCACGACTATTGGCTTGAAGTAGATCTTAAAAAGTATTTTGACTCCTTCGATGGAGCATCCTCTATACCTCCTAATCATAAATGTCCTGGAATCATAGGAATTATGGGAGGGCATACTGTTCCTAGAGATTCTGAATTATATTTTGAAGTTGCAAAAATGGCACGAGCACTAACAAGGGAAAAATATTTCATTGTTACAGGTGGCGGAGGAGGAATCATGGAAGCTGCTAATCTGGGCGCTTGGCTAGCCCCCTTGGATGATTCTGCTCTTCCAGATGCTATCAAAAGCATGATCCTTCCTAAGTGTACTCTTAATCAGGATAATCTTTTATTTGAAACCTCATGGAAACTACGTCAAAAAACTCTTTCTTTGTATAAAAAAGAGGAAAGAAGAAGTTTAGCGTTGGCTACGTGGCATTACACCAATGAAAAGACAAATACCTTTGCAACTGATATTGCAAAATTTTTTAATAACGCCTTGCGTGAGGAAATTTTGATACGCATTTGCTGTCAGGGGATTATTTTTTTTGAAGGATCATTAGGTACTATTGAGGAGATTTTTATCGCAACTTTGCAGAACCACCACTATACAAGCGAAAAGAAACGCCCCATTGTTTTGGTTAATAAAGAATATTGGAATCCTACCCCCAATGGTAATGGTGATTACCCTGCAAAAACAAAACCAGTTTGGCCACTCTTGCTAACATTAGCTCAGCAAGCTCATTTTGAGAATCGTGTAGCCACTGTCTCTTGCATTCAAGAAGCTATTGATATTATCAAGAGCTGCCAGTTGAAAAAATAGAAGCTATAACTTTTTCAAGATGATCTAATCTTCTGCAGAGGTCGGAGCAATAATGGATGAGGAAGATTTTTCGCTTCGGCAGACACCTCTTTTTTTGGAGTTGCCAATGAATTCAAAGAAATGAAGAGCCTCAGGGGACCATGTTGTTAGAGCAGCTGCTTCGAGAGCTTGAGTGATATTGAGCCCACTGCGATAGAGAAGCTGAAATGCTTTTTTAAGTTCCAAACGTGTGGCAGAACTCATTCCAGCCCGACGGAGCCCTACAACATTGAGACCCGAAACTAAATCACTTTCATAGGCCGTGACGTAGGGAGGAATATTTTTACTCATACGGCTTCCACCGCGTACCATGGCATATTTTCCAATACGAATAAATTGGTGAAAAACAGCACCACCACCTAAAACGGCCCTTTCGTCGATTTCGACATGGCCTGCAAGCAAGCAATTATTGGCAATAATAACATGATTGGCTACCGAGACATTATGCCCTAGATGAACACCCACCATTAAAAAATTATGATCCCCAACTACTGTGCTGCTTCCCTCACTCATGCCACGGTGGATCGTTACATACTCACGAAACGTATTTCCATTACCGATATGAAGAGAGCTTTTAATTTCTTGGTCAAAACCGATCACTTGTGGAGTAGCTCCAAGAACCGCTCCAATACCAACTTCATTATTTTCTCCAAGAGTCACCTCACCAGTGATCACTGCTCGTGCCAAAATGCGACACCCCCGACCAATAACCGCTCCTGCTTCAATAATGGCTCCAGGGCCAATAGTGACATCATCGGCAATGGTGGCTTCAGGAGAGATAAGTGCAGTAGGGTGAATCATGGATCTCATAGTTAACTAATAAGGAATCACGAGAGTAACGAGTAAGCCGTTTTTTGCTAAGGAAAAATATTCAGATTCATTTTTTAAAAACACTACTCCTCACTGGCATATTTCCCATTCGCCATTACCTCGAACTAACCCGAATATTTCATAATGAAGTGTCATGAGGCGCCCTACAAAGCTCATTAGTACAAGACGGGCGAAGGATTGTGATGCCGGGCTGTATGAGTCCCTACTGCCCAAGGAAGACTTTGAGCTTGGGAGCGGCATCCATCTGACTTACCGGCTTTCGTAATAGATTGGTATGAAATATCCGGGCTAAATCAATCCTGCTTCACGAAAACTGAAATAGGGCTGACGCTCTCCACAAGCGCTTCCAATGATCACATGGTCGGCAAGGGGAAGTTGCAGGCATTCTCCTGCTTTGATGAGACGATTGGTAAAAAGACGATCAGAACGACTTGGAGTGGGATCTCCGGAGGGATGGTTGTGAGCTATGGCGATTGCATAAGCCCGCTTGACAATGGCTAGCTGAAAGATTTCTCTTGGATGGGCTACTGTTTGACTCAAGCTTCCTCGAAATATTTCACGCTGCTCCATTAACCCTCCACGAGTATCGAGCAATAAAACCCAAAGCGATTCATAAGGGAGCAAGAGAAGGTGCGATTTCATCACATTGTAAATATCTTCACCATTGACAATAGAAATTTTTTCTTTCTCTGGAGCTGCTATTCTTTTTCCCATCTCAAAGGCAGCTTTAAGCTCAGCAGCTTTGGCTGGACCAATACCAGAAATTTGAGATAGCTCCTCGATCGAGCATCCTGCAAGTCGTCTTAATGTCCCCCACTCCTTGATGAGCTCGTCAGCAACCTCAAGCACATGATGACCTACACGACCTGTTCTTAAAAAAATGGCGAGTAGCTCCGTATCGTGCAATGCCTCTGCACCATGCGCAGCGATACGTTCACGAGGAAGATCTTTTTTAGAGAAAGATTTTTCTTTTAAAGAATTCATGCAGAAATATAACTACGAGGCAGAGTGCCAAAAGAACAGACTGCAATGGTTCGATTATTTAATGGAAAGCTTGGTAGGAATGAGTCCCCTCAAGTAAGTAGCCATTCCATAGAGACCTTCAACATACTCATTTTTAGGAATCAAAAGCAGTGCTGCCTCGGCTTGATCCATTAAATTATTTATCTCAATAATAGCTTTATCAAAGGTCCCTTTTTCAAACAGGAGCTCAACAACCTCTTCGCGATGAACTCCTGAATCATTTAGGAGAGAGTGATGTAAGTTCTCCTGATCCTTGCTAGAGGCAGATTGAAGAAGGAGCAAGATTGGAAGAGTAAATTTTCCACCTATTAAATCGGTCCCCAATGTTTTGCCGATATTTTTTTCATCACCAAGAAGGTCAATACAGTCATCTAAAAGCTGGTAGGCAATACCTATTTTCATTCCAAATATTTTCAATGCAGCAGTCACCTCATCGGAGCTGTTATTTAGAAGAGCTCCTAATTCACATGCAACAGCAAAGAGGGAGCCTGTCTTCATCTCAATGATTCGGAAATAATGTTCTAGCGTCAGGTTGACATCGAATCGACGCTCGGTTTGTAGCATCTCCCCGGAACATACTCCAATGGCAGCATCAGCAATACGACGTGACATTTGAGAATCAGAAAATTGTGTTGCCAGACGTAATGCATGAGCAAAGAGAATATCTCCCACCAGAACAGTAAGTCCATTCCCCCATTTTGCATTGAGCGTGGGTCGTTCACGACGAACAACCGCTCCATCCATGATGTCATCATGAACAAGACTAGCGATATGAATTAACTCAACAATCAGGGCTAGATTGAGATGCTCTGAAGTGATGTTTCCCGTTGCTCCTCCTACAAGAAAGGCCAGGAGTGGGCGAAGACGCTTCCCGCTACTTCCACAAGCATAAGTAATATAGGCTTGGACGCCTTCTTCAAAGAAGGTTCCTTGGTCATGCAACTTCTCTTCGATAGTTTGCATTGGAGAGGCAACAAGATCTATTGCAGCTCTAAATGCATCATTTGGCGAAGAGGAGAGTGAGGGCTTTGCCCATGAGGATGGAATTTTCACTGTGTTACTCTCTCTCCTCAATAATACATGTCAATTTCATCTTTTCTTATTTTTTAAAAAAACCTTCTGAAATAGAAAGATAGGAGCAAATCGTAGGAATTGAACAACAATACTCAAGAGTTTGTTGGGAATAACAATTGCTCTCTTCTTCACAACGGCCTCAAGAGCGACGGCAACTACTTTTTCAGGAGAGGTAATGAAACAGGCTGGAGAACGAGAAGTAAGAGAGATGGGCTCTTGGAGACGAGAGGCAACCTTAAAAAATTCTGTAGGCACTGCTCCAGGAGCAAGCAATATCACATGGACTCCATGCTTCTCTTCTTCGAGATGTAATGCCTGGGTGAAGCTTTGAACGTAAGCTTTTGAAGCAGCATAAACAGCATGCCCCTCTATTGGAAAAAAACCGACAATAGAACCGACCTGCAGCAGAGCACTCGGAGCCTGTTTTCTAAGTATTGGCAAGAGAAGGTGTGTTAGATGGGTGAGTGCCCCTATGTTAAGATCAAGAATCCCTTGGATGCGTTGCCAGGAAGCATCATGAAATTCACCCAAATTTCCCAACCCAGCATTATTGATCACGAAATTAAGTGGCAACTCCTCTTCCCGAACCCAAGCAACCAGTTTTTCTCGTTCATCAATAGAGGTCAAATCGCATACCTGCAGATAAACATGGAGCTCAGGATATTTTTTTTGCAAATCATCAGCCAATTTTTCCAATCGTTCTCTCCGCCGAGCAACTAATATCAACGTGGCAGCATGAGGCGCTAATTGCCTTGCAAATTCGGCACCAAGACCGGCAGAGGCTCCAGTAATTAAGACACAAGAGTGATTGAAAGAAAAGTTCATAAAAAGAGTCATGATTCATGCATAGGATTTTTGGATCCTTTTTTAAAATATTTAGATAATAGTCCTTCTTTAATAATTTTATTTTCAGTTTTTATACCCGCTTACAGGAACGAGTAATAGTTTTTTAATGACTCAATTCTCATTTTTTGATTTTCGATACATCTGGGAAAGGGGGTGTTTATCGAATAAATTAGGCTCGATTCCCCCTAGCTCTTCGGGGTGGTAGAGTTGCATCCCAAGATTAAAAAAAAGGGGAATCACGGGCACCTCACGTTGCACTAATATCTTTTCTGCTGCTCGAAGCAGAGCGAATCTTTGAATGGGATTCGTTCTTAGAGAGGCCTCTATTAGATCATGATCATAGGAAGAGGAACTCCAACCAGTTCGATTATTGTCTCCTCCAGTGACAAAAAGCTCCAGAAAGCTATTAGGATCTGCATAATCACCAATCCAATTTGAAATAGCCATTCCATAATCCAATCGATTCATAGAACTTAAATAGGTCCTCCATTCACGGCGCTCTAGCAAAACAGAAACTCCAAGTTCTTTTTGCCACATGGATTGAAGTTCCACTGCGATTCCCTCATTCATCTCTCCTTCGCTATAAAGATAATTGATTAATGGAAAATTTTTTCCTCCTGGATAACCCGCCTCCGCCAGTAATGCTCTAGCCAAACTAGGATCATATCCAAGACCCTCTGGGGACTCGTAACCAGGAATTCCTGGAGGGACAAAACTTTCAGCTAGGGGTTCACCAGCACGAGTGATTTTTTCAGTAAGCCGACGACGATTAATAACCAGTCCGAATGCCTGTCGAACCCGAGGGTCTTGAAATGGGGCTCGCGAGCAGTTCAAGCGTAGGAAGGTAATCCCAAGATAAGGGGAAACATGAAAATCTTTTCTCTTTTTTAGTGCATCAATAAGCGAGGAGGAGGGTCTTCCCATCATAAGATCGGCCTGCCCTGCAGCATAAAAATTAAAAGCTACCGTGGCTTGGCTGATAGGTAGTATATCAATGCTCTTAAGAGCTACATGAGAGGCATCCCAATAGAAGGGATTCTTTTTTAATGTTATTTTATCATTGATCCTCCACTCAGAGAGAACATAGGGACCATTACAAATCATGTTATTGGCTTTAATCCAATTATCCCCACAACGATTAATAAGATCGATTCTTACAGGAAAAAAGAACCAAAGGGCGCAGAGCTGTAAGAAATAGGGAGTTGGATGCTGAAGCGTGACTTGAAGTGTTTCGGAGTTAAGAGCTTTGATCCCAACACGTGAAAAAGGAATTTTTGCTGATGCAAAATCTTCTGCCCCTCGTATCACAAAAAATTGATCACTATACGGAGCAGCTGTTGTAGGAAGAAGCATGCGTTGCCAGGATTGAACAAAATCCTCTGCTGTAACAGGCTTTCCATCAGACCAACGTGCTTCAGGACGTAAATGAAAGGTATAGGTGCATTGATCTGGGGAGAGCTCCCAGGTTGTTGCTACTCCGGGTTCTTCCTGACCGGCCTGATTGAATCGCAACAGCCCCTCAAAAAGCTCGGAAATAAGACGTCCCTCAGGTTGACCAGTAACAAGTTGGGGATCGAGACTCTCAGGCTCTGCTGTATTAATAAATGTTAAATCAGCTTTGGGTGCTTGATGAAAACATCCCTCAAAAACAAGAGTGCCCCCAAAAAAGAAAAGGTAGAAAAAAAACCGCAAAGGAGAGCGCATAGTGAAGTGTCCATTCACATTAGTGTCATTGAAGGAAAGAGAAAATCATTTTGTGATCCTGCTACTAGAAGGTTGCAAAGGCTGATGGGGCACCACTGGCGGTCGGGAGACTGCTGGGAGACTGCCCGGGCTAGCCCGGATATTTCACACTAAATCTATTACGGCTTGTGGAAAGCTCATCATTACTGCGTTGGTCTCGAATTGTGATTTGGACAGTATGAAACATACAGCCCGGCATCCCAATCCTTCGCCCGCCT
>WBXG01000067.1 GCA_008932965.1 Verrucomicrobiota bacterium | reverse complement strand
GCAAAGCTTATTAGTGCAAGGCGGGCGAAGGATTGGGATGCCGGGCTGTATGTTTCATACTGTCCAAATCACAATTCGAGACCAACGCAGTAATGATGAGCTTTCCACAAGCCGTAATAGATTGAGTGTGAAATATGCGGGTTAACCCTGATATTTCACATGTCTCAACTAGAGGTCTTTATTTTCTTACCTGCCCCACTCCACGAATGAGATATTTGTAGCTAGTAAGTTCTTCTAGTCCCATAGGACCCCGAGCATGAAGCTTGTCAGTGCTGATACCAATTTCAGCTCCGAAGCCAAACTCACTTCCATCTGTAAATCGAGTAGAAGCATTCCAATAAACGGTGGCACTATCGATCTTTTGGAGGAATTCTTCAGCATGTTCCTGATTTTCTGTAATAATCACATCACTATGGTGTGATCCATGGGCTTCGATATGCATGATAGCTTCATGAAGTGAAGGGACGATTTTTACAGCTAATTTTAAGGAAAGGAATTCTGTGTGAAAATCTTCTTCTCGTGCCTTCTGAAGCTGTGATGCGAACTGCTCTTGTATTTTTGCTGGAATGAGCTGCAGGCTCTCTTCGTCGCAACGAAGTTCTACTCCAGCTTCAAGTAGCGCTTTGCCAGCGGTCTCGAAAAATTCAAGAGCACATTCACGGTGTAGTAAGAGTGTTTCAAGAGCATTGCAGGCACTAGGACGCTGACACTTTGAATTGAGGAGAATGTTGTGAGCCATGGCAAGATTGGCTGAGGCATCGATGAAGGCAGCACAAACGCCATCATAATGCTTGATCACGGGCATACGAGCATGGCGCATGACGGTTTCAATAAGTCCCTTCCCACCACGTGGGATCATGCAATCAATGTGCTGATCCATTTCACATAGAATGGGGATAGCCTCTCGATCGATAAGGGGAACAAGTTGAATCGAGGTGCTTGGAAGGCTCGATTGTTGAAGGCCTTGTTGTAATGAAAGAGCTATTGCCTGATTCGAATGAAAGGCCTCTGAACCACCTCGTAAGATAGTGGCATTTCCAGCTTTCAGGCAAAGTATTGCAGCATCTGAGGTCACATTCGGACGGGACTCATAGATAATACCAATGACTCCAATAGGGACACTCACTTTTTCAAAAGAAAGTCCATTATCCCCTTTCCAGGATTTTAATTTTCTTCCAACAGGATCAGGTAATGCAGCAGCAGCTTGAATACTCTCTACCATAGCATGAATGCGATCGGAGTTGAGTGATAATCGATCGATCATCGACTCAGGAATCTGTTTTTCTTGAGCAGCCGCCAGATCCTTGCGGTTTGCTTCTAAAATCAATTTTTGATCAGTTTCAATCTGATCAGCCATCCTCCAAAGAGCTTCATTTTTTTGAGCACTGGAAGCCACGACAAGGAGGCGTGATGCATTACGGGCATCTTTACCAAGGGAGTGGAGCAGAGCGCTAAGATTCATGATAGGGACCACTCTGCATTGTTGAGAGGGGATAGATTAGCAGATCAATAAGGGAAGAGTCCATGAGTGTTATAAACATATTAGAGACCAAATTCCTCTTTTGCCCCTTCGATGATATTATCTAATATTTGTGCACTTACACCTGCAAGAAGCGTATGGGGCAATAAACTCTTTACGATACCATCTTTTAGATCTATTGAAATTTCATAACGGGCGAGAACACTTAATCCATTATTTTGTGCATAGCTAACTTGAAAGTTGCCTTTAATATCGTTTACGTATTTACCCTTAACCATTAGCAGTTTCTTCCCACTGAGTTCTAAAACGGCAAGTAAAAAAACGACCGATTCCCGAAAGAAACCCAGTACCATTCCAGGAATTTTGTTTAGCACTCCCTGCTGTTACAGGATCTGATGCGACGCGTTGTACATCACTTGAACTTCCACCTATTTTAGAGAACATGGCATCACTGTTTTTTTGTAATTCTTGCTTTTATAAAAGAGCGAAGGCAGAGAAGAAAAAAGAGTCCGCAAAGCAAAGCAGTAGCAATCTTAGCAAGGTAAGCAGGAGCTTTATCACCTGCAGCATGATCAAGGAGGAGGGGGATTTTCGTAAAGGCAGAAACTGTTCCTAGTATTCCAATTAAAGAAACTAACACAGCACTATGCATGGCATGGCGATGGAGATGTTCTTTTTGGGCAGCTATACCGCAAACAAGTAGCAGCAATCCAAGAGCACAAGGGATGAGTGCTGTGTAATGGGTTGCTCCGGTTCCGAAAAACCCTAGAAGACCGACAACATTAAGTAGAAGTGCAAAGATGAGAGTAAGTAGCGGCATTGAATGAAACTATTTCTCTATTACCATTGATGCAAATAAAAAGTTGTTATACTACCTTCTTACAGATGAAAAAATCATTCCCAACTCAATTCTTATTTCTTGTTTTATTAGGATTCTTTCTTCTTGAGCAGGGTTTTGCTCAGGAGATTCGACCTTCTGAGACCAACCAGCTGAATAAAGAAGTAACACCGCATTTGTTTTCTCATGTAGATAAAATTCAAGGAGGAGATTCATTTGAAGTTGATCTGCTCTTTGAGATAGCACCTGGGTGGCATCTTTATTGGTACTATCCGGGAGATGCAGGATTTCCACCCAAGGTAGAATGGAGTCTCCCTGAGGGATGGAGTGCCAGTGAGTTAGAGTTTTCTTTGCCGGAACAATTTTCTGAGCCTGGTGCGATGACTGTTTATGGCTATGAGAGGGTGGCATGGATACGAGCTCAAATAACTCCTTCTCATGTTCTGGATGAAAAAAAATCATGGGTCATTGGGGCTTCGCTCTCCTGGTTAGCGTGCAGCAATCTTTGTGTTCCTGGAAAAAGCACTTTATCCTTGAGTGTTCCTGTGACACTCCAAGAGCAGCATGAAGCTCAGGCCGCTATAGCTCCTGCTCTTTGGCCCTCTCCCGGTGCACCCCCCTTTGCTATTACTATTCTCCATGAGCCAAAAAGTTTTAGTCTTTCCTTTAAGAGAGAGGAGGGGAGTAGCTATGAGTTTTTTCCACTTCCTGAAGTGGAAGCCTCAGCTGGACATGTCATCACCACACTACGTGGGGGTGATATTCACATGACCATTCCATGGGAGGGTAAGAGTCCTTTTCATGGATTGCTTGTTCAAAAAAATATTCAGGGAATACGTCAAGGATGGTTTTTGCCAGCCACTTCTCAAAATTTTCTTCCTTCAAGAACTCCGATTGTTGTGAATTTCTGGACATTGATTGTTGCTCTTGCCTCGGGACTACTCGGGGGATTGATTCTCAATTTGATGCCTTGTGTCTTGCCGGTGATTTCATTAAAAATCTTCGGTTTTATCAATCAAGCAGGTTCATCCCGTTCTAGCATACTACGTCATGGATTCGCTTTTGTTGCTGGAATTTATCTTTGGTTTTTATCACTTGGTGCCTTGATTGCTGTTTTGAAAGCCTCTGGAATGCCGGTAACATGGGCATTTCAATTTCAGAATCCGGGATTTCTCCTTGTGCTCAGTGTGCTTGTGTTTCTCTTTGCTCTCAATTTATTTGGTGTTTTTGAAATCACTCTTTCCCAAAAAACAGGTTCCTCTCTTGATTCGCTTGCATCACGAAGCGGTTATGCAGGTTCTTTTTTTCAAGGGCTTTTTGCAACACTGCTTGCAACACCATGCACCGCTCCTTTTTTAGGAAGCGCCCTTGGCTTCGCTTTTGCTCAAACTGGAATCATTATTATGATGATGTTTGCTGCAATCGCTACAGGAATGGCTCTCCCTTACTTATTACTTTCGGCTCAGCCTGGTTGGATGAAATGGCTTCCACGTCCAGGGAGCTGGATGGAAAGAATGAAGGTGCTCATGGGGTTTCCTCTTCTTGCTACGAATCTCTGGTTACTCTCGGTCATCGGAGTTCAACAAGGGATAGGAGGAATGATGGCTCTTCTAATACTGCTTTTCTTACTCGGTTTGAGTGCATGGATTTTTGGTGCCTTTGCCCAATCATCCAAAAAAATACGATTTATCACACTCCTCTTGAGTTGGGTGATTGCTCTGATGGCCTTTTGGAATTTGATTCCAACCATAATGAAGACTCCTGAAGTTTTCTCTGAAACTGTTACTTTAAGTAAAAAAGGGAGTTCTTCCTCCCAGGATGAGATCGACTGGGTTCCTTACTCTGCTGCTCTTTTGAAACAATTAAGAAAAGAGGGGAAAGCTGTTTTTGTCGATTTTACTGCAGCCTGGTGTCTAACATGTCAGTTCAATGAACGCAGTGCGATTAATACAAAGGGGGTGAGAGCGTTGCTTCAAGAACATCACATTGTTGCCATGAAGGCTGACTGGACGAGTTCTAATCCTGAAATCACTCAAGCCCTTCAAACCTTCGGCAGAGTAGGGGTCCCTTTTTATCTCTTCTATCCTGCAAGTATGCCGGGTCAATATTCTGAGCCAATCACTTTTCCGGAATTGCTCAGAGAATCTCAACTCATTGAATCATTCTCAAAATAAAATTGATTGAGATTGCTTCCCTTTCTCTGGTTTAATGATTGTTCTATGCGTAACTCTTCGTTTTTAGATCATTGGAAAAAATTTGAAATACCAGGCTCGGTTGTTTTTTCTCAAGATGATGATGGATTGGACAAAATCAATATCACCACGGAATTCAGTACTGCAGAAGTTTACTTGCAGGGAGCTCATGTCACTGCTTTTCAAAAAAAGGGGGAGGATCCGATGCTCTTTATGAGCTCCTCTGGGCGGATGGCTCGAGGCACCATGCTCCATGGAGGGATTCCGCTGTGTTTTCCTTGGTTCGGAAAGCGTGATGGGGAGGCTCTCTCCCATGGCTTTGCACGGCTTCACCCCTGGGACTTAACACGGATACTTCATCTCGATCACCTACGCAAACCGGGAAGTCAGATGGATGTTGCGTTGGAATCCCATTTTGACTTGGGCGGTAGGGACTCATACAGCCCAACATCAAAATGCTCGCCTGCGTTGCCCCATCAACCTTCGCAGCCTCCTAGTCACGATCAGTCTGAAATATCCGGGTTAAAGCTTGTCGAAGTTACTTCTCAAGGTTCTATAATGATGGAATTTCATCTACCACAAGAGTTGATGAAGGCTGCTGGCTGGTTACCAGTGAGTACGATTTACCGAGTTGTTGTGGGAGAGACATTATCTTTACAGCTCCAGGTTACTAATCCTCCTACGAACACGGAGTCTTTTTTTTATGAAGAGTGCTTTCACTCCTACTTTCTCGTGGAGGATGTAGAGAAGGTAACTATTCATGGACTTAAAGACCTTCACTATTTAGATAAAACGGAAAATCTTGTTTCAAAATTAGAGCTTTCAGATGCAATGCCGATCACTCAAGAAACAAACCGTATCTATTTGAACTCAACAGAACCAATTGAGATTCATGATCCGTTAAAAAAAAGAATCATCCGTATTGAAAAACAGGGTTCTCGATCCACGGTTGTTTGGAATCCTTGGACAGAAAATGCAAAATCGATTCCTGACTTTGCTCCCGAGGATTACAAAAAAATGCTCTGTGTTGAATCTGGAAATGTGGGGAAATACTCTCAAGAGCTTGCTCCAGGAGGGGCATTGGACTTGTCTGTGGAGCTTAGTAGTAGAAAAGATTCGTAGGGATACCATTTCTTCGCTTTGAATTTTTCACCTGCGTCGCTTTCAACCTTCTTTATTGAGAGGCCGGTGCTCTCAAATGTGATTGCGGTTTTTATTATGGTGTTAGGAGGGGTCGCACTTGCCACCCTTCCAGTGACTCAATATCCACCGATAACACCACCGACTGTTCAAGTAACCGCTAGCTATCCAGGTGCTACGGCGCAGACTATGGTTAAAAAAGTGGCTCTGCCTATTGAGCAACAAGTTAATGGAGTTGATGGGATGCTCTACATGTCTTCGAGTTCCTCAAGCACTGGAAACTACACACTTACGGTCACCTTTAAAATTGGGACTGATCCTAATATGGCTCAGATTCTCGTAGAAAATAGAGTCAGTGCAGCATTAGCACAACTTCCTGAGTCCGTTCAAAACCAAGGAGTCGTTACAAAAAAGACATCCACTGCTTTTCTTCAAGTCATTGCCTTGACCTCACCTAACAAGCTTTATGACGCTCTCTTTCTCAATAACTATGCTATTATCAATTTGCAAAATGAACTAACACGTGTTCCTGGCGTTGGCAATATTGTTATTTTTGGTCTTGGACAATATTCCATGCGCATTTGGCTTGATCCTCATCAAATGCAGCAACGTTCCTTAATTCCATCTGATGTCATTACTGCTATTCAAAATCAAAATCAAGAGCTTGCAGCTAGCCAATTTGGTGCACCTCCAGCACCTCAAGGGCAAGAATTTCAATATACCATTACCTCTAATGCACCGCTTAATAAGCCCGAAGAATTCGAAGAGATTATTGTCAAATCTGACACAGCTCACGGTGGCCAGATCACTCGAATTAAGGATGTAGCTCGTGTGGAGCTAGGCTCACAAACATACAATCAATTTTTTGAATTCAATGGAAAGACAGCGGCAGGTATCGCTATTTTTCAACTTCCTGGATCTAATGCCTTGACGACAGCACAAGCAGTGAAAGAAAAAATGGAGCGCCTTTCCAAAAGATTCCCCCCTGGCATGGAATATTGTATTCCTTTTGACACGACTCTTTTTGTTAATGAATCTGTGAATGAAGTCTATAAGACTTTAATAGAGGCAGGACTATTAGTGCTTCTTGTGATCATCATTTTTTTACAAGATATACGGGCAGCACTGGTTCCAGCAACGACGGTTCCTGTGACTATCATCGGAGCTTTTGCAGGAATGGCTTTACTCGGATTTTCTATTAACACGCTAACTCTTTTTGCCATTGTTTTAGCAATCGGAATTGTAGTGGATGATGCGATTGTCGTTGTTGAAGGGGCCATGCAACATATCGAACAAGGAAAGAAGCCGCATGATGCTGCCATTGCAGCTATGAATAACCTCTTCGGCCCCATTATTGGAATCACTCTTGTTTTGATGTCAGTTTTTTTGCCTGCTGCTTTTATGCCAGGAATTATTGGTCAGATGTATCGACAATTTGCATTGGTTATTGCAGTGACTGCTTTTATCAGTGCCATTAATGCAGCAACGCTCAAGCCTACTCAATGTGCCTTATGGCTCAGGCAGAGAGATCCAACAAAGAAAAAGAATTTTTGTTATCGAGGCTTTAATGCTCTCTACACTCCACTAGAAAAATCCTATGAGCGACTCATTACTTTCTTAGTGAAGTGGAACATCCTAGTTTCTATTATTGGCTTTATCCTAATTTTTCTTTCGTGCTGGTGGTTGACTCAAATTCCTTCTGCGTTTATTCCAACAGAGGATCAGGGCTATTTAATGATTGCTCAACAACTTCCCGATGGAGCTTCACTAGAAAGGACGAAAACCGTCATGAAGCGGGTTGCAGCAAAAATTGCCACATTAGAAGTGGTCGATAGCATGTTTGTGATTGGGGGAGTCTCTCCACTTGATAACAATGCCGCTCTTTCCAATGCTGGTATTATTTACGTTATTTTAAAAGAGTGGGGGCATCGTGGAAAGCGAGGAGGACTAATCGATGTTTACCAAGATATTAATAAAATCGTCAAAAATGATAAAGATGCGGTCTCTATTGTACTTATCCCACCACCGATTCAAGGGCTTGGACTTGCAGGGGGATTTCAAATGCAAGTGAATTTAACGAATGGGACTTTTCACTATCCTTTATTGCAGAGCACGGTTGATCAAATTCTTCGCAAGACTTCAGCAACTCCTGTTTTTGAGGCAGCACTCACTTCTTTTCGCTGTAAAGTTCCTCAAGTAAAGTTAACGATTGATCGAAGGGAGGCTGAAACATACGGAGTCACCATCAGTGATGTTTTACATACATTACAAACATATCTTGGTTCGACCTATATCAATCAATTTAATCTCTATGGATTTTCTTTTAATGTTTTTGCTCAAGCTGATACTTCTTTTCGTACCGGTCCTGATAAACTTCGCTATCTCTATGCTCGAGGAAGTAACAATGCAATGGTCCCGATGGCATCATTAGTAAAATCTGAGACATCAGAGGGTCCTGCTATTATTTCGCTTTATAATCTTTACCCTTCAGCAGCAATCATTGGACAAGCAGCTCGTGGTTTTAGTTCTGGAGAGGCACTCGAGAATTTAGAGGAAATTTCAGATAGTCTTCTTCCTTCAGGAATAAGTACCTCTTGGACCTCGATTTCTTATCAAGAGAAACTAGCAAAAAATTCTATCTATTTTGTTTTCGGCCTCGGTCTGTTACTCGTCTACTTTGTTCTTGCGGGTCAATATGAAAGTTGGATCACACCCTTTGCAGTCATTCTAGCTGTTCCTCTCGCCTTGCTTGGAACTGTTGCTACCTTAAAAATACTCGGAATCGCTAATAATATTTATGTTCAAATT
>WBXG01000066.1 GCA_008932965.1 Verrucomicrobiota bacterium | reverse complement strand
TTAGAACACCTGTCGGTGATCGTTATGTTATCGAAGCTATGAGACGTGAGGGCTTTAATATTGGAGGAGAGCAAAGTGGGCACCTTATATTTCACGATCATAGTACTACTGGAGACGGTATTATAGCAGCATTGCAAGTGCTTCGCCTCATGACGGAAAAAAAACAATCCCTGAGCCTTCTTCGAAAGTGCCTTATAAAATATCCCCAGGCACAGCGTCATCTGCGTATTAAAGAAAAACTAGCTATTGATGTTTTACATGAAAAAATTCCGCTCATTGAAGAAGTAGAGAAGCAACTCCAGGGACAAGGGCGTCTCTTATTGCGCTATTCAGGAACAGAGCCACTTTTGCGACTCCTTATTGAAGGACGTGATGCATTTTTCATCAACCAGGCAGCAGATAAAATTATTCAAGAGCTTGCAACTCTCATTGGATAAGGACTACTCATACCCTTACCATGAAATAATGAGATTCTATTGGCACATAATGTCGAAGTTAAAATGTGAGTCTAACGCAGCATCCATCTGACTTCCCGGCTTCCGTAATAGATCAGTATGAAATATTCGGGTTAAGTTACTCTTTTTGAGAGGAGCTATGAGTCACTGAAAAATTGAGCGGACCTTCAAAATAAGGCTTTGTTGAAACAGCAAAAGGGCCAAGAAATGGGTAATGGAGTGAAATCAAAAGGGAGAGACAGAGGCCTATGACGAGTGATGAAACAACAACTGGCATCACGGAATGCCATCCATTACACGGATTCATATAGACCACAAACCAAACCAAGATAATCGTCATCAAAATAATAATTCTCCAAAATTGAATAGGTAGATGAAAATCAGCAGCTTCAATTCGCGTGCGACGAGCATCGGTTAATTTTTCTAATAAATTGGGAAGTGAGTTATAGAAACTCTCTTGGATAACTCCCTTGGGGTGGGACTCCTGTACAACTTTGTAAAAAGGATTTTTAAACTCATGAGTCTTAGGATTGATCATGAAGCTTGAGGAACTCCATATTTTATCAATGTTTCCAGAGCACATCAATGGCCACTCCTCTTGAGTAACAGTTTGAGTGTACCTCTGTACAAGAGCACGAATCTGATCAGCATTGTCGAGAATTTGCGACGTATTCAAAATAGAACACAAGATGCTTGTCTCTTTCATAATGCTCTCTTTAGCCTTTTGATTCGTTTCATACATGGAAACAACAATAAAAGCTAAGATAAGTCCTACAATACCGGCATTAATATCATTTGCTACAAAAGCACCTTCTGAAACAACATATTTTTTTTCCCCGATAAAATAATGAGTTATTATTATCATCAATATTGCAATGAAAACTGTTACTCCAACAATGATCAAAAGCATCTCCAAAAATGGGAGATTATCTAAAAAGCGAACAAGCTTGAGAGCATTAAATGATATGGAACTGTGATTGATTATATCCATGAATAGTTCGAATAGCGTGCGCTCGGCAGGATTTGAACCTGCGACCAAGGGATTAGAAATCCCCTGCTCTATCCCCTGAGCTACGAGCGCCTGAAAGTGAACTATAGATAAAAAAATAAAATTAGAAACTGTAAAAAATCTCGTACTCTAGAAAACAGTGCGTCATTCTTACGAAATGTTTGAAGTCACCATTCTAGCCAGTGGAAGCAGCGGTAATGCAACACTGGTGCGTTCAGAAGGAGCCACGGTGCTTGTCGATGCAGGCCTGAGCGCAAAAAAACTTCGGGAACGTTTAGCTCTTTGCGGGGTGACGCCTGAGGAAATCTCAGGCATTTTAATTACTCATGAACATGGAGATCATGTCAAAGGATTAGACCAGTGGTGCAAGCACTACTCGACACCACTCTATTGCAATCGCCATACAGCAACGGTACTTCGTGATAAAATAAAGGAGCATCGGTTATGGAAAATTTTTGAAACAGGATCCTCTTTTCTCATTGGGAGTCTTGATGTTCGTTCTTTCTCGATCCCCCATGATGCTGTTGATCCAGTTGGATTCGTCCTACGTGAAAAAAAATACTCTTTTGGATTTGCAACAGACCTTGGTTATGCTTCGTCACTTGTACTTGATGCCTTGCATAATGTGGATGGGTTGTTGCTCGAAGCCAACTACGATGAAGAACTGCTTCAACAAGACACTAAGCGTCCATGGGCTGTAAAACAACGTATTGCCTCCCGCCACGGTCATCTTTCCAATCATGCAGCAGCAGCATTATTAAAATATCTCCTTCATCAAGAGTTGCGTTACGTGGCTTTAGGTCACTTAAGCGCTGATTGTAACCGAGAGGAATTAGCACTTGCTGCAATTCACTCAATTATTGATGACTCATCTTCTCTTCAACGATGGTGTGCTAGACCTGATACTATAAGTCAGACAATTAGACTTTGACCCCTGAGGTTACGATGAATATCGCGACCATCACCATCACGATCACAAAAGAGATCACTGTTGAAATTAAAATGGCAAAAAAGGTTCGCCACGATGAGATGACATGTACTTTTTTTAACCCAATAAAGTAAGATAACACACCCCAAAAGGCAGCAATGATTCCACCAAGAAGCGGAAAAAGTTGAAAAATTGCAACAGAGCCTAATGCATAACAGAATGTACGAAATGTAGCCTCATAAGGCTCGTGAGCTCCCTTAACTAATTTGAGACTAAGGTGCGTTATTGCAGAGGAAAAAAAGATGCCAATGATAAAGAAAAGCGGGCTTAAAAAAATAAGAACTATAGCACCTACAATGATATTATTTTGAGAAAGCGAGGCAAATTGAGTCCCTAACAATGAAGGGTTTTTTAAAACCAGAGGTGTTTCAAAGAGAATTCTTATAGCAAAGCTAAGACTTGCCATGATGAGGTAGTAGAACAGAGGATTCATGAAACCTCCTGTCATTTGTAACCTAGAAAATGCATGATTAGGAGCAAGGAGTACCATTTTTATGGTAAGATAGATGGCCTTGATGAAACCAAGCTGATGGCGTCTCTCCCAAGCTGGTTCCATGCAATCAGGTGGTATTACTCCCTTGGTGATCACCTCACCCAACTGAGCGATATCAAAGCCCCAGGCATCGGCAACTTCATGCAAGGGAGTCCAGTCACTCATTCCAATACGCCATACCAAATCATCTCTCAAAAAACGTTTTGAAGAAATACCTTCGCGAATTTCTTCTTCACTAAAAGAACCGAGAGGCTGTCCATGACGAGCAATATGGATGGAGAACATAAAAAGGAATTAGAATGCAGTGAAGGGTGATGAGTAAAGGGTAAAGGAAATGAATTCTGAAATCAGTGCTTATAACTTACATTGTGTCGATATTGTAAAGCGTAGAGCGGCTATCAGATGATTTTTTCTTTGAGGTATTCGCCATGTTTACCTTTGCACAGTAACAGGTGTGCCCATTGGGGTTACTTCAAAAAAGATTTTTGCCATACGATCAGGCAGTCTAATGCACCCATGAGAATCAGGAACCCCAGGAAGAAACCCTGTATGCATTCCTACTCCTGGATAGACCATCATGTAATAAGGCATGGGAGAGCCGACAAAATGCGCCCCTGAGGGCATTGGCACCTCCCGAACAACAACATTTTTAATCACAACTTCCCCTTGGTTATTGACATAATCTCCACATTCAGAGGAGACGTGATGAAGATCTTTTTTCATAATTCTGTAATGACCAGTTTTTGTTTCACGCCCTTCTGCTCCCGTAGAGACAGCAGAAATGGCAACAAGTTTATTCCCTTTGTAGTAATAGAGTCGCTGTTCACTCAGATCGATGGCAATTGAGGGAGCTCCGGAAATAGCATCTCCATCCCAGTAAGAAATACGGTCAGCAAAAGTCCCACGCTCTTGAGAAGTGAGCGAACCATTTAATCCTAGGTAACGCGTCGAGGGGTCGTTGAGGCGATGATCATATGATGCACAACTGGAAAAAAGAAAAACGAGGAGCAGCAAAAGAAAAAAAGTTCGAAAAGAATTCATACGTCAAAAGAATAACAGGATGATATTAACAAATTTCACAAATAGATGCACTTTTAACTTAACCCGCATATTTCATACTGGTTCGTTGCGAGGCGCCGCGAATCCTGATGCAGACAAGGAAGGTGATGGATTGCGACGACGGCTGTATGTTTCATACTGCCCGAGGAGCAATTCGAAGCTGACGCAGTATCCATCAGGTGTTCGCAAGCCGCAGCAGAATCATTATGAAATATGCGGGTTAACCCGGATATTTCATACTGGTTCGTCGCGAGGCGCCGCGAAGGCTGATGGGGCACCACCGGAGGTCGGGAGACCGCGGGGGGACTGCCAGAGACTTCTACTTCTTTTAGGCAGCCCTGAAAGGGCGAGACGAGCGGGAGCGAGTGAGTCAACACAGACATGTATTTTGATATACGGCTGTAGGAGTCCCTACCATCCATACCACAATTCAAAACCAACACAGGAGTCATAGAATTTTTCACAAGTTGTAATATTTTTAGTATGAAATATCCGGGTTAGCTATTTGAAAAATGATTTAAAAAATCCTGATGTCATCACCCCTACCATTCTGATCCTATGTGGAGCAGGCTCCGGTTAAAATTCATTTCTCCCAATGTAAACCTTAATTGGAAAATAAGTTGTGATGGCAGGGGGATCAGCACGATAGGATTGCAGCTCTCCTTTATAATAAACAGCAACAATGTATCCAAGGTAGCGCGCATCAGGATTGTTGTTACTAGGTTGGTAGGTCACTTGAAGAAGCTGTGGCTCTCCATTTTTCCAATCAACAGCTGCATTGAGCCACTGGGAGGTTACTGGTGATTTGCTTGCAACGACCTCCCCAGCAATTTGATCATAGAAGTAGACTTGCACCTTCACCTCGGAAACAGAAATGACCTCATGGGATTGTGATTTAATAGCAATTTTTAAAATCTGCTCTCCCTCTGCTCCTGGAATGTGTTGAACGCTAATAATAGCAAGACTCTCTCCTGCTTGAACCCCCTCCTCTAACCCCATAGAAACCGTTTTAGAATTTTGTCTCTTTTTCGTTTAAGACCTTTTGTGAGGAAGGAGTAGATTGTAAATCCTTAGCTTTTTTTAATGAATCAGAAGGCAATACCATCTCTTCCTTCATTTTTTCATGATGGATAGTTCCACTCAGACCAGGCTTGAAGAGACCCAGAACAGATCTCTGAGGTTTTGCTCCTGGAGCCAGATGATTCACACTACTACTCATCCATTGTGGAACTAGAACCCAAGCACTCGCAAGCACGAGAGCCCCAGCCACGAAAAATAATACTCTTAAAGTAAATAAAAAAATCGGATCTGATAGACCAGGTGAACGAGTTTTAAAATTTTTTAAAGGCATCAAAAAATATTAACTTTTCAAAAAACAAGAGTAAGGAATCGTGTTTTGAACTTAACCCGGATGTTTCATACTGATCGTGACGAGGAGGCCGCGAAAGCTGATGGGGTAAGGCAGGCGAGCATTTTGATGCAGGGCTGTATGTGCACATACTGCCCAAATCAAAATGTGAGTCTAACGCAGCATCCATCTGACTTCCCGGCTTCCGTAGTAGATCAGTATGAAATATCCGGGTTAACTCGGATGTTTCATACTGATCGTGACGAGGAGGCCGCGAAAGCTGATGGGGTAAGGCAGGCGAGCATTTTGATGCAGGGCTGTATGTGTCCCTACTGCCCGAGGAAGACTTCGAGATCAACGCAGCATCCATCTGACTTCCCGGATTCCGTAGTAGATTGGTATGCACTATTCGGATTAACCTGAATACTCGAAACAAGCACCACTATCCCTTCATCTTCTCTCTCCATTGCTGATATATTTCAGGGGAAATTTCTGAGGGTTTAATTTCGCTTCTTCCTCCCCAAAAAACATTGGTATAGAGCAATGGAATATTACATTCTGCGAGGTGCCGATCGATTGCAGCCTTGTGTTCATAAAGTCGAGCACGATCGGTTCCATGAGCAACACCCATGATATTGACATTATAAAAATCAGGACCTCCTTCACGCCAGTAACAATGAGTGAGGATGTCGTGCCGTCCAATTTCAGCTCCTGCCTTCACCTCCATACCAGGCGGAACGGCCCAATGAAAAAGCCCATTAAAACGTGTGACTCGAACTCCTGACAATGAGGGTTTCACATGTTCTAAAAAAGTGGAGAACCTCCCAAGAAGCTTTCTCTCCTCAAATGAATGGGCTGCTGCATAAAATTCTTCTTCTGTCACTCCTGCTTCCTGAGCTCGCGAGCGCCACGGGAAGGAAGTGATTTCTTCTGGGGTAAATTCCTTTTTTAATACCGTAAGAATTTTCCACTCCTGCTGCGAAAGGTGAACTACTGCTGGGGTCATCATCGAAGCAGGCTCAGGAGAGAGATCTCCAGGTTCACATTTTTTGCGACGCACATGCCCCACCCCAAGTGTAAAAATCCCTTTAGCAGGAAGCAGAAGAAAAGATGTCGCTCCTGTTTTTTGAAGAAGTAGCTCACAATGCTCTGCCAAGGAAAACCCTGCTGGGACTTTGAGCGTGGTCCAGAGACGGTATTTTGCTCCGGGAATGTTAGCATCTGTGGAACGAATAACAACATGACCTGAGAAAGGATCTTCTTGAAATAAAAAATCAAAAGTGGCCTCCAGCTTTTCCTCAGGGACACGCCATGCAACAAGTGCTCCATCTGCTAGATTATTGGCAACGAGTGTTTGACGAATCCGTCGAATCGTTCCTGCCTGTAACATCGCTTTGATTCGCTCTAGAACGACTTCAAGAGGAATGCCTGATTGTTCTGCGACTACGAAAAAAGGATCTTTTTGAAATCCAATAATCTTATCCTCAGAAATAGAAAGAATAGCAGCATTGATAGGATCATTGTGTTCGGTCGGCAAATCAGAAACTTTTGAATGCATGATTTTAGCAAAGGTTATTAAATATTTTATAACGAGGTGAAAAGAGAGGCCGTACAAAGCCTGTTATACCTCAGGGGAGCCTGTATGTTCATTTTTTATAACGTTTTTGAAGCATCTGCCTCATCAATGAGTTTCCAAAAAGCTCCAGCATCGGCCACCTGTTCATCTTCGCTCATAGGAAGTTCAGAGCGAAAAAGAAAATCACGAATTGTATTTTTATGAAGCACACGATGAACAACAATTCCTTGAGCATGTGACTCAAAATAGATTCGGTAATCGAGGCAGCGATAGCGATGAAGTGTTCTTCCATCACGATGAATCGTACCAAATTGTTCACCTCCGAGATGTTGAAGATCCTCTGGCAAGACCTGAAATTCTGAGAGCAAATCAAGCTGCAGATCTTTGGGAAGAGCACTCATTTCTGCAGCACTAATAGGATTAAAAATAACTTGAAACACTTTGTGAGCCTATTTCCTTCCCCCCAAAACCTCAAGCTTTCAATAGTAGATGACAGATCAGGAGTGCAGAAGCAACCCCAGCAGTATCAGCTATCAGCCCTGCTGCAAGAGCGTGTCGACTTTTTTTGATCGCCACGGAACCAAAATAAACAGCTAACACATAAAATGTTGTTTCGGTACTTCCTAGAATGGTTCCTGCTAATTGACTCACGAAACTATTTGGTCCGGCCGTTTTCACAATCTCTGCAAAGAGTCCCGTAGCAGCACTTCCACTCAAGGGACGCACTAGGATGAGTGGAAGCAATTGTGAGGGCAGCCCGATTTTATCAAGCAATGGAGATAAAAGATAACTTAAAAAATCGATCCCACCCGCAGCTCGGAAAACGCCAATGGCGACAAGAATAGCCACAAGGTAGGGAAAGATTCTCAGTGCCACTTGAAACCCTTCTTTGGCTCCTTCTATAAACTCTTCATACACCGGAACCCCTTTTAAAAAGGCGTAGAGCGGAAAAAAACCGAGTAAAAATGGAATCGCCATCATGGAAAAAACTGTCATTACTTGAAGAAAGGGAGAGGTTATTTCTGCAGAGCCTTTGTTAAAAAGGGTCACAAAGCCATAGGCAAATAAAGCAACAAAGAGAATCAGCACACTCTTTTTTTCCCATGATAATGGACACAAGGAGGAGGTGCTTATCTCTTCTTGCTGAGTGGAGCATGTGATAACCGTAGCAGGAGGAATAACCGGCCTAGGAGGCAGGACAAAAAAGGGCAAGCCTTGAAGCAGCTTAGCAGCAGTGATTCCAGCAAAACAGGAGGATGCCGTTGCTACCAGTGTTGTTCCAATAATAGCACTTGGATGCAGGGCTCCAGCAGCTGCGAGAATACCGATTGCTGTGGCAGGAATCAGCTGCACAGAGCTCGTATTAATTGCTAAAAATGTGCACATCGCATTACTGGCTATGGAAGGATTTGGGTTCAGTGATTGTAGATCTTGCATGGCCCTTAATCCAAGCGGTGTTGCAGCATTTGCAAGACCGAGCATGTTTGCTGCAATATTCATGAGCATGGATCCCATTGCTGGGTGATCTGCTGGAATTTCTGGAAAAAGACGAACTAAGAGAGGTCTTAAAAGAAAAGCTAGTTTTTCAAGCAACCCTGATTTTTCAGCAAGTCGCATCAGTCCAAGCCAGAGAGCCATGATACCGCTCAGCGGGAGGGCAATTGTCATGATGGCTGCCTTACACGCATCAAAGCTTGCTGCCGTAACAGCCTCAAGATGTCCTGTGAAGAGGCCTGTGACAAGGCCCCCAAGGAGTAATCCAAGCCAAATCAAGTTGATCATAGTAAAGATTAGGGATTGAGGAGTGGAGGGTTTTTAGAGATGATTTCGAGTCTTCTATTTTCTTGGAGCTAAAATATTTTGCGATCTATTAAATATTTTAGCCCGGATATTTCATACTGAATCGTCATGAGGCGCCGTGCAAAGCTTATTAGTACAAGGCGGGCGAAGGATTGGGATGCCGGGCTGTATGTTTCATACTGCCCAAATCACAATTCGAGACCAACGCAGTAATGATGAGCTTTCCAC
>WBXG01000065.1 GCA_008932965.1 Verrucomicrobiota bacterium | reverse complement strand
TGTGTGGAGGTAAGACCCATAGCTTTTAAAAAAGAAGATCGGTCCGTGTAAATTGTCACAACATGGGCTCGGAGTTTTTTTTCTGTAATACCGTGCCTCATCCCTTGGTTAATCCATGGAGCGATCCATTTCCATCCTTTATGTAAAAGCGGTAGCTCCAACCATGAAATATTGTTGTGTGGTGAGTTAAGATCTAAACCACCAATCCAAGAGTCAACCGATTCCTGTTGTTGCCTTTTAAAGGCAATGAGGAGGAGCGTTTTCTTTGCCGGTAAATCATCAGGCAATATCCGTCGATGCCCATTAAGATCACGAGCATGAAGCATAGGAAGTTTATGTTCGTCCGTTTCCATAGAAAAAAGATGCAATATAGAAAAGATAAAAAAAGCACTCGAATAAACTACTATTTTTGGAATTCTCATTTTTTCAAATTGTTTCTCTTGCATGCGAGACTATCTATTTTTAAAAGAATCAACTAGATTTTTCCATCAAATGATTTCAATTCTCTCTGTCAATCACTTGCTTGTTTCTTACGGTGAAGTAAAAGCCGTTCGTGGTATCTCTTTAGAAGTTCCCAATGGAAAAATTATTACCCTCATCGGCTCCAATGGTGCCGGTAAATCTTCGGCACTCAAAGCTATTGCTGGAGCTACTCCATATGAAGGGAAACTTTTCTTTCAGGGAAAACTCTTAAAAGCTGAAGAGCCCGATATAAGAGCTTCCCATGGCATCAATCTCGTTCCTGAAGGTCGTTCTATTTTTGGCAACCTCACGGTCCTAGAAAACTTGATACTAGGGGCTTGGAAGACTCCTCACAAAAAACAACGTCAAACAAACCTCGATCGTGTTTTTTATTTTTTCCCAAGACTCCAGGAACGTTTGTCACAAATTGCAGGAACCTTATCGGGTGGTGAGCAGCAGATGTTAGCTCTTGGTAGAGCCCTCATGACAGAACCTCAATTACTCCTCCTTGATGAGCCTTCGATGGGACTTGCTCCCCTCCTCGTTCAAGAAATCTTTTCTATCATTAAAAAAATCAATTCTGAGGGAATGACCATTCTTCTTATCGAACAAAATGCCACAATGGCTCTTAAAATCGCCCATCATGCTTATCTTATGGAATTAGGAACCATCACTCTTTCAGGAACAGGGGAAGATTTACTAAGAAATCCAAAAGTACGAGCAGGATACCTTGGGGGGTAAATTATTTCGTGTTTTTGAAAGAAAGTGTTCTCCAGCTAGCCTGGTTCTTGTGCAATAGAGCATCTGCGGACTCTGGCCCCCAGCTTCCACCAGGATAAAAATCAAGATCATCGGAGCAAGAGTTCCATGCTTCTTCAATACCATCAATAAAAGTCCAGGCCTCTTCCACTTCATCACTACGAGCAAAAAGGGTGGCATCTCCATTCATGGCATCCAGGAGCAATCTTTCATAGGCTTCAGGATTGGGTTTTTCAAAGGAGGTGCCGTAATGAAAGTCCATTTTTACTGGCTCAATATGAAGTCTAGAACCTGGTGTCTTTGCAGACATCGTAAAGGAGATACCTTCGTCAGGTTGAATTCGAATGACTAATACATTAGGGTCTAAAACATGCCCCATTGTATTAAAAAGGACTGGAGGGACTTCTTTAAAAACAATCGCAATTTCTGTCCCTGCATGAGGCATTCTTTTTCCTGCTCTTACAAAAAAAGGAACTCCTGCCCAACGCCAATTATCAATAGCAATCTGGAGAGCCACATAGGTCTCCGTTGAAGAATCCTTCGCCACTCCTGGCTCTTCTTTATATCCCAAGGTTGATTGATTAAGAATCATTCCATCCGTGTACTGGGCTCTCACAACATTTTTCACAACCGAATCCCCTTTGATCGGACGTAATGATTTTAATACTTTCACTTTTTCATCACGAATAGAGTCAGCACTCATACTCATGGGAGGTTCCATAGCGGTGAGAGTTAAGAGTTGCAAGAGATGATTTTGAACCATATCACGCAGGGCACCTGCTTGATCATAATATCCTGCACGCCCCTCAACACCGAGCGATTCAGCTGCTGTGATCTGAACATGATGGATATGTTTTGAATTCCAAATAGATTCAAAAATAGAGTTGGCAAAGCGCAGCACCATGATATTTTGTGCCGTTTCTTTGCCCAAATAATGATCGATACGATAGGTAGATGATTCAGGAAAAGAATCATGGACGAGCTTGTTGAGATGACCTGCTGTTTCAAGATTCGTCCCAAATGGTTTTTCAATAATGACTCGAGTCCAAGCATTTTCTTGAGGTTTACTTAGACCGCTCTGCTTGAGATGATGCAAAATTACCTCAAATTGATCTGGGGCAACCGCAAAGTAAAAAAGACGATTTGCAGGGACACTATGAGTTGATTCATAATCTGATAATTTTTTTGCAAGTTCTAAATAACCTTCAAAGGAGTGAAACTCGGTACGATGGTATGAAACAGAGCCGGAAAATTTCTCCCATTGGTCCTCACTTACTGGAGAGCGAGAAAACTTTGAAGTAGAAATTTTTAATTCATCACGAAATGCATCATTGCTTTTTTCACGACGTGCTACACCAATAACATTCAAGGAAGGGGGCAAGCTCCCCTCAGCTGCCAAATTATAGAGTGCAGGGATTAACTTGCGATGGGTTAAATCGCCGGTTGCCCCAAAAATCACTAATGAACACGGTTCTGGAATAATCCTACCTAGGGGATCAGAGGAGGTGGAAAGAGAGCAATTCATCATTTGACTTAAGGTAGAGGAAATTTTTTAGCAAAGTTAGTCACTCGTTTTTTCAATTCACTCAGAGCATTTTCATCATGACGTTTTCCAAGTGCTTCGTGAATGAAATCTGCAACCTGTATCATGTCAGACTCCAAGAATGAACGGGTTGTCATTGCTGGTGTGCCAAGACGAATGCCACCTGTTTTCATGATAGATTCAGTATCAAAAGGAATCGCATTTTTATTCACCGTGATAGCAACTTTATCCAAGGTCTCTTGAGCCTCTTGTCCATTGATACCATGCGGACGAAGGTCCACCAGGAAAAGATGAGTATCTGTTCCTCCTGAAACAATCGAAAAACCTAATTCAGTCAATCGGGCTGATAATGCTTGTGCATTAAGAACGACTTGACGAGCATAGTCGCGAAAAGAGGGTTGAAGTGCCTCTTCAAAACAGACCGCTTTTGCTGCAACGATATGTAAGAGCGGTCCACCTTGAACTCCAGGGAAGACCTGAGAGTCAAGCCTCTTAGCGTACTCTTCACGACAAATAATAAGACCTGAGCGAGCACCACGAAGACTTTTGTGGGTTGTCGTGGTAACAAAATCAGCATAAGGAACTGGACTAGGGTGCATCCCTCCTGCAACAAGACCGGCAATATGGGCCATATCAGCAAAAAGTATTGCTCCTACTTTATCAGCAATAGAACGCATCCGTTGATAATCAATGATACGAGAATAGGCAGAGGCACCAGCAGTGATCATTTTTGGTCTTACTTTCTCTGCTTGCTCCTCAAGAGCATCGTAATCGATTCGACCATCTTTTTCTCCAACACCATAGTGAAAAACTTCATACAATTTTCCAGAAAAATTAGCACGATGGCCATGGGTGAGATGTCCCCCATGAGAGAGATCCATAGTCAAAATCCGATCACCTAACTGCAGAACAGAAAAATATACGGCCATGTTTGCCTGGCTACCGCTATGAGGTTGAACATTGATATGATCCCCTCCAAAAAGTTTTTTAGCACGCTCAATAGCAATTCTCTCAATCTTATCTACCTCATCACAGCCTCCATACCAGCGCTTGCCGGGATAACCTTCAGCATATTTATTGGTCAGGCAGGAACCTTGAACCTCCATGACGGCTTGACTTGCGAAATTTTCCGAAGCAATGAGCTCTACATGTTCTAGCTGTCGTTGTGCTTCTAACTCAATGATGGCTGCAATAGTGGGATCTGTCTTTTTTAAAAAGGAGAACATAGGATTTGTGGGGTTTATTAATTCAACTGTCGTAAATATTTTGTGAGTACGTTTTTTATCTAGCCCGAATATTTGATACGAGTCGCCTACCTAAGCTGAAAAGCTAGCGTGAATACTGAGTTCATCACTCGGCTTACCCCAGGCTAGTTTGGCGGCCTCATCGAAACTATTAGTGTGAAATATCCGAGCTAGTTAAATACTCTAATTCAAGGGTAAAATAATACGAGAAAATAGTTTATGAGTTCTCTATTGATTCCAAAGAGTATCATTTCTCTACCGTTTCCATCGTACTAAAGCCCAGTGCTTTTCTTTTAGAAAAAGTGCTAGCAGAGCAAGGATCCAACAGAAGATTCCTAAATCAAAGCAAAGAGTATACCAACAAGGAGGAGTAAATTTAAAAATAATTTCTTGTGAATTGAGCGGAACATACATTGAGAGAAGAGCTCCTGCTGCAAGGTAAACATTACTAGATTGACCATCCACGGTTCCCTTCCAATCAGGATGAAAAGCAGTTGTAATAACACACCACCCAGAAACAGAGGGGGAGAGGTGAAACACGATCTTCTGATCATGATCTAAAATAGAATCATCAGAATTGATACGTGTAAAAGGAAGACCTCCATGCTCTTTATAATGGGGCAAAAGCTCCACTTGATTATTGCCCTTAACCATTCCAGCAAAACCAAGATCACCAGGATTGGCTTGTTTCATCTCAAGGGATAACAAGTTCATTGATGCAAGGTGCAATGAAACTCCTGCTGCAGAATAACTCTCTTGCGGAAAAACCACAAAATCACGTGCTATAAAAGCCGGGTATAAAGAATTCTGATTTTCTAAAATGAGGAAGGAGTTATTTTCAAAAGCAACAGGAAAGAGAGATCTATAAAAATCTTGGGATTGCTTTGGGGTCGTTGGGTCCTCTTTATCAATAAAAAGATAAGATACTCCAAGAAGATTGAGAAATTCTTTGAATTCACTAGGGTTTAGGGAATTCCCCAGAGATCGAACCCATTTTAATTGGAAATAGCGGTTAAAAGCCTCATCTGTGAGTGGATGCCCGGTTAGAGCAGGTATTTGAAGATAAAAATAGCGCCCCGAGAATGGGATGACTCTAGAATGAGAAGGATTTTGTTTTAAAAAATGAACTGTTTGTGAAAAGTCATTGAAGGTCTCTGCCTTTAAAGCTCCCCTGTGGTAGAAGGATAAATAAGGATAAAAATCAACTATTAATAAAAAAATTAATGCTACAGAGCCCCACTTCTGCAGTTTTTTTTCATTCCATGAAGCAGTACAAAAACTGGCAGCACAACCAAAAAGGAGAGCTAAAAAGAGAGAGCCACCCATTTGCCACAACGACCAAGGAGCCCTGATTCCTTTTGCAAAGGGAAGCAGTTCAAACAAAGCAAATCCCGGCACAAAAAGAAAAAGCAGCACAATAGCACTACGAAAAAGATGATCTTTATTTTTATTAAAAAAGGATGGGCAGAGTTGCCATACCAAAATCAGAGAGCCGACAAAAGTGATCCAAAACAAAGGAATAATCACGTTTTGCAACGGTTTTGCAGATTGTAAAAAAAGAAGTGTGCGGCCTATTAAGGAAGATGGCCCTATGCTTAACCAAGCAGAGAGAAGAAGAAGAAGAAGGCTTGCATGAACAATTTTTTTTAATTTTTTGTTTTCTTCTTGATGGGAAGCAAACATTAACCAGATTAAGAAAATGGTGACAATGCCCAGATAAAAGCCCCCATGATCCAGATTGAAGTTCAGGGCCATTCCGTTACTTAATGAAGAATCACGATCTAAAAAAGCAAGGGTACTTTGAAGTGAAAAATTATTTTGCCATCCTCCAAAAGGTTCATAGGTAAAAAGTGTGAGCCAAGAATATTCTCTTAACGCAGGAAGTAATGGAACAATCGCTAACGGGATTAATAAAAACAGACTTAGGGTCAACCTTAAAAGAACCGCCACAATAGCCGACCCCTCTCGAAATTCTCCCCTTAACTGATAAGTTATAATGATGAGAAAACCGATAGCAATAGGAAGAAAGCAGACAGCCATTTTTGAAAAAGTTAAGAGCATGGCTCCATAGGAAAGAGCAAGAAAAAGGGAAGATTTCCAATGGCACTCTTTCATTAGAACCCAAAGTGACCAAAGCACAAGTGGTCCATAAACCATGCTAAAGACAACAGGAAGATGTTCATTGAAACCAAGCTGCAAGGACATCTGTGGCCCAAGCATGTAAGCACAGGCCCCCAGGAGACCGGCACGCGCATCTCCAGTCCAATCACAAATAAAAAGATTCATGGCAAAACCAGCAGCACATAGTGCTACTAGTCCAGCTACTTTCCCTCCAAAAAAGAACCCCAAGAAAAAACCGAATAACTTTAATGGAAGAATGGTAAAAAGAGTCGTGAGTTGTGGGGCAACTGATCCCCCTAACAAAAAATTATTACTCCACCAACCTAACCAGGGATGGAAATCCTCAGCCTTTGCCATGTTGGCTAGGAGCTCTTGATCAGAGGGCCCTTTTAGCAGCCAAATAAATCCTATCACGAGAGTCAGTCCAAAAATAAAATAGGAAGTTTTATGTATTTGGGAACTTTTCATTACTCTCAGCACTTTGAATATTTTTATTTTCTTCACTCGCTTGAACCCAGCGTCTCATCTCGATGTTGTTCCAATGCTCTAGCAATGATGTTCAAGCGATTTTTTACCTCTTGGTTTTATGTTGAAAATTTTAATTTATGGAGCAATTTCAAAATCAATAATGGGCCATCTCTTGTTATTAGCATACTCACGTAATGTCTGATCAGGATTCACTGCTACAGGGTTGGTGACAAATGAGAGCAACGGTAAATCATTGTGAGAATCACTGTAAAACCAGACTTTATCAAAGTCTTCAAGAGAAGTGTGTTTCTCTATGAGCCATTCTTGGAGACGTATAATTTTTCCTTCACGATACGAGGGAGTACCAAGAACTCTTCCCGTATGCCTTCCATGGGCATCACACTCCTCCTTCAGAGCGATTAAATGTTTTATTCCGAGGAGTTCTGCTATTGGAAGGGTTAGAAATTCACTAGTTGCCGTGACAAGAATCACCTGATCCCCTTGAGCTTGGTGATGAAGAAGTTGTTTGAGGATTGTGTTAACAATCAAAGGAGGAATCCGCTTTTCTGTAAAGTCACTCCGCCATGCACGAATTTTTTCTAATGAAAAAGGTCTTAAAATTTCTACATGAAATGCTAACAATGCAGAAATATTGAGCTTCCCTTGGCGATACCCTTCCTCAAACTCTGACATCCTCTTTTTATAGAATGCAAGATCGAGAATACCACAATCTGCTAGATAGTGACCCCATTCGCTTTGGGTATCCCCCCTGATTAGCGTATGATCAAGATCAAAAAGAGCAAGAGCTGGTTTCATGCCTTGTTGATAAATAAAAAGGGGTGTTCCTCAAACCCTTCTATTTCTTTTCGTCAACCTCTATGGAGGGAATTACCTGTTTTTTTTCAAAATCAGGAATTGTTTGTGAAATGGGATGACGTTCACAAGCAAAACTTGAAACAAGTAATGCCACCGCAAAGAAATAAAGGAGGAGTTGTTTCATAATGAATACGCAAAAATATCCTATCTGGGTTAGCCCAAAATCCACACCTATCCATAATATCTATGAAAATAGTTGAGGAGGCGAGCAAGGTAAAGAAAGAGGCTCTTCTCCTAATCAGTGAAATTTTTAATAACTATTTTTTACGAGCCTTATTAATAATACTCATGACCGTTTGAGAGGGTCGTGCACCCACACTGAGCCAATATTCAGCTCGAGCAAGGTCGATGACATAATTCTCTTCCTTTTTCTTGGAATCGTAATGCCCGATAAGTTCAATAAATTTGCCATCACGAGGAGAACGTTGGTCTGCAACAGTGATACGGTAAAAAGGGTGATTTCGTGCTCCTTCGCGGCGAAGTCGGATAGCTACTGCCATGGTAATGTATTCGGTAAGTGTTGATTTGGGATCAGGCCACCAAATCCGCGAGAGGATTTGGAAAGCATTTTTTTCATTTTTCCTACGTTTTTCATCATTTTTTTCATCTGATGTAAGCGTAAAATAAGATTATTTACTTCGGTTACAGAACTACCACTGCCACGGGCAATACGTTGACGTCGACGAGCATTAAGAATGTCAGGACGTTTTCGCTCTTGAAGCGTCATTGAAAGAATGATTGCCTCAACCCGTTGCAGCTCTTTTCCATTAACCGCAGTGGATGGAAGATTAGCGGCCCCTGGCAACATGCCAAGCAGATTCTCAATAGGACCCATGCGACGCATCATTTTTAATTGACTTAAAAAATCATTAAAATCCAAGGATCCCATTTTCATTTTCTTTTCTAATTGCTCCATCTCGTCGATTTCAAGGGCCTCCGAAGCTTTTTCAACCAGACTAATAACATCTCCCATTCCGAGAATTCTTCCTGCTAAACGATCAGGATAAAAAGGTTCCCATTGATCTAATTTTTCCCCAGTTCCAGAAAATTTAATCGGCTGCCCTGTTACAGTTCGTAATGAGAGAGCCGCCCCTCCACGAGCATCACCATCGAGTTTTGTTAAAATCAGACCGGTAATTCCAAGGCTCGAGTGAAAAAGTTCTGCAACACTTACTGCCTGCTGTCCAGTTGCTGCATCACAAACAAGTAAGATTTCTTGCGGTTGAAGAATATCTTTGAGTTTTTTTAATTCAGTTATGAGGGATGCATCAATTTCGCGCCTCCCTGCAGTATCATAAATAGCAATTGTTCCAAGCTGCGCTTGAGACCATTCTAGAGCCTCACGAGCGACAGCTAAGACATCTGAAGATCCAAGTTGAGGGCGGAATACGGGAACTTCAATCTGCTCTCCTAGGGCTACTAATTGGTCTATAGCCGCAGGTCGGACAAGATCGAGAGCTAGCAGAAGTGGTTTCTGGCCTTGTGTTTTAAGCCACCGTGCTAATTTTGCCGAGGAGGTTGTTTTGCCTGCTCCATTGAGACCAATCATTAAAATACGTGACGATGGAGTCATTGTTAATGGTGCAGCATCACCTCCAAGTAACGATGTTAATT
>WBXG01000064.1 GCA_008932965.1 Verrucomicrobiota bacterium | reverse complement strand
TTGTGGGTGCCAAAGTCACTCATTTAAGCCTGATGCCTCAGGGTCAGCCGGAACGGCAAGAGCGCGTTCTTGCAATGGTCCAGACCATGGATAAAGAGGGTTTTGGTAATTGTTCAAACTACTATGCCTGTGAAGCTGTTTGCCCTGCCTCCATTTCAGCTTCTGTGATTGCAACACTTAATCGTGAGTATGTGAGGGCAACAGTCATCCCTTAACCCTAATATTTCATACCAATCAACTACGGAGGCCGGGAAGCTAGGGTGAATGCTTCTCCTTTTCACCATTGTGAATTTTTAAACCATGTTCAAACAATTTCGCTCTGCAGTTGCCTTTGCATCTCACCTTCCGCGTTATCGCGAAATCCTTGAAATTTTAATTAAATATGGCTTTGCCGAGGTGCTGCGCTTAGTTGTGTTACAGCAAGTACTGGGACTAGGCGAAATCGAGGTCTCTTTGCACGAAGAAGGGGTCTTATCAAAGCCTCTTCCTGAGAGGATGCGCTTAGCACTAGAGGAGTTAGGTCCCACCTTTATTAAGCTTGGTCAGATTTTAAGTTCTCGACGTGATCTCTTAAGCGAGGACTATTACCAAGAGCTCTGTCGGCTTCAAGGTAAAGTACCTCCTTTTCCGATTAAAGAGGTCTATCGTATGATTAAGGAGTCGTTAGGAGTGACGGTTAAAAAATGCTTCTTGGCTTTTGAGGAAATGCCGATCGGTTCGGCATCCATCGGACAAGTCCACCGTGCACAACTCAAGGATGGCACTGTTGTTGCTGTCAAAGTCCAGCGGCCCAATATTCAAGAGGTGATTGAATTAGACCTGGCCATTCTAGCCGATATCGCTTCTTTTGTTTCAAAATATGCACCTGAATTTAGTGGCCTGAACCCCCAAGGTCTGGTTGCTGAGTTTTCCTCTGTTTTGCTACAAGAACTCGATTTTAATCATGAAGCAAACAGCATCGAGCGTTTTGGAAAACAGTTTCAATATGATCCCGATATTCATGTCCCGTTGGTGTATCGCGATTTTTCGAGTTCTGTCGTGCTCACGATGGAATTTATTTCAGGTCTAGCGGTCAATGATGGGCGCTTATTAAAAAAACATCATCTTTCACCGGAGGCGATTGCGGAACGAATGACGCGATTGATTTACAAACAAATTTTTACATTCGGTTTTTTCCATGCTGACCCTCATCCAGGAAATATGGTGGTCATGCCTCACGGAGTGATTGGGCTCTATGATTATGGAATGATGGGATCCTTTACTCCCGCGTTTCGAAGAAGTATTGCACGTTTAGTAATAGGGCTGGCTCAAAAAAATTATGATCTGGTGATGCGTGCTATTTTAGATATGTCTCAAGAAGGTTCTGTACGTGATACAGCAAATCTTCTTTCTCAAGTGGAAGAATTTTGTGATCAAAATTTATCAGGTGCACTAAGAGATATTCATATGGGAGCCGTTTTAACCAAGCTTTTAGAATTACTTCGTAAAAATCATCTTCGAATGAAGAGTAATTTCTATCTCGGTATTAAAGCCCTCACTCAAGTTGAAGCTATCGGTCAACAACTTGATCCTAACCTCAACTTCATCATGCTTGGTGGTTCTTATGCAACAGAAGTTCTTTCTGAGAGCTACAAACCGAAGCGTCTTTTTAGAGTTTTACAGAACCTTGTTGCAGAAAGCATCGATCTTATGGAAGAAGTTCCACAAGATTTTCGGCTTCTCTATACTCGGTTGAAGCATGGCAAACTTAATATCCCTCTCGAACATCGCATTGCTCCTGAAGGGATCGAACCACTGCGTCAGACACTCGATTCCGTTTTTAATCGCTTGGTCAATGCCCTGCTTACTTCCTCGCTTCTCATTGCCTCCTCCGTACTTGTGCATTCAGGTTTACCACCAAAATTCTTTGGTGTCCCGATCCTTGGACTCCTTGGTTTTTTCTGTGGTCTTGCCATGGGGATAAGGTTGGCATTCTCTATATGGAAGCATGGAGGCTTATAACGCAGCATCCATCAGCCCTCGCAGCCTCCTCGTCACGATCAGTATGAAATATGCGGGTTAAGTAGAGAAAGGAACCAGATCAAAATCCTTGGGCAAGGGAGCTTCGCATTGAAGAAGCATATGAGTGCGTGGATGGATAAATTCTATCTTCCAGGCATGAAGGAGATGACGGATTTGAGATTCCCTTTTTCCATAAATAAGGTCACCTACGATGGGGTGTCCTAAATGTTGGAGGTGGACACGAATTTGATGCATTCTGCCTGTGTGAGGGAAGCAAGCAACAAGGCTCTCCTTATCGGTTGAGGCGAGGACTTCATAATCGGTGATTGCTTCACGACCCGCAGGTGGACGCCGCTCAGTCATCTTCATGCGTTGCACAGGATGACGTCCAATAGAAAGGGTGATGGTGCCTTTACGATGACGTGGTTTTCCTGAGACGATAGCAATATAAGTTTTCTTAATCGAACGTTCGCTAAAACCTTTAGAGAGTGCTGCATGAGTCTGGTCATTCTTTGCAACAATAATGCAGCCACTCGTCTCTTTATCGAGGCGATGGACAATTCCTGGACGGTACGACTCCGAGCCAGTAGAGAGTTCCTCCGGTCGATTCCAACGATGAAGGAGTGCATTGACGAGTGTTCCCTTTTCATGATCTGTGGCTACATGCACAACCATACCTGCTGGCTTATCAATAATAATTAAATCGTCATCTTCATAAAGAACGCTCAAAGGAATTTCTTCAGGAAATGCTTTTGCTAAAGCTTGTTTCTGAATTTTTTGAACAACAATGAGGTCACCAGAGGATATTTTTTCACCACAACGGACTTTTTTTCCTTGAAGGGTAACGTGACCTTGTTTGATGAGTGATTGTAAATAGGAGCGAGATTCCTCAGGGAGGTGTTGTGCTAAGAAAACATCAAGCCGTTCGCCACGAAAGCTGTGCTCTACGGTAATTTCAAAAGATGTGTTCATGTTCTAGTAAAGGGTAGGGTTTCTCCTTGGGGAGTACTTGTATATTTTTATTTAATAGGTAATCTCACTTCTCGCGAGATAATGGAATCATCAATAAAGAATCAGGGGATACCCCTTGGTGCTGCTGAATTTTCCATAGGGCTTCAAAGTGGCCTCTCATCTCAAGTAATTCTTGAATGGTTCCATCTTCAACGATACTTCCCTGATCGAAAACTAAAATATGATCCATTGCTGCCAGGGTTGAAAGCCGATGAGCAATCACGATTGTAGTACGATTTTTCATCAATAGATGAAGGCTCTCTTGTATTTTTTTCTCCGTAGAAGAATCCAGTGAAGAGGTTGCTTCATCCAAAATGAGAATAGGAGCATTCTTAAGCAGAGCTCGTGCAATAGCTATCCGTTGGCGTTGCCCGCCAGAGAGTTTAATGCCGCGCTCTCCAACTAAAGATTCATAGGCCTCTTCGAGCTCTTGAATAAATTCGTGGCAATGGGCCTGCTTAGAAGCTGTAATAACCTCCTCATCGGTTGCCTCTAAGCGTCCGTAGCGAATATTTTCCATGAGAGATCGATGAAAAAGAGAAACATCCTGAGGGATCACAGCGATATTTTGATGTAAGGACTCTTGCGTGACAGAATTAATAGATTGTTCATCAATAAAAATCGTTCCTCCCTGGAGTTCATACAATCGTAATAGGAGATTCATAAAGGTAGTTTTTCCAGCACCTGATAAACCGACGAGTCCTACTTTTTTACCTGCTCTGAGGGTCACCGTGAGGTCTTTAAAAACAGAGTGATGACCCGGATAAGAAAAATGAACTTGATCAAAAGTGATCTCTCCACGAGAAACCTGGAGTGCTAATGCATGTGGAGTATCGACAATATCATGAGGTTTTTGAATAAGAGAAAGGGCAGAATTCACGGTGGCTGCATTTTTAATAAAGTATTTTATTTGATCGCTCACAAACCAGACCCACCCAGAAAGGTAGAAGGATTGCATCATGATTTGAGTAAAGTCTCCAAGAGTTACCCAGGAATGCTGCCAGCCATAAATCAAAAGGAAAAGCATCCCAACGATGAGGAAAGTATGATTCAAACTATATCCAACCTGAGTCCATTCTAAGTAAAGATATGCTTGGTTTGATTTTTGGATCTCCTCGACTTGAACCTGATGAAAGGATTCTTGTTCTTTTTTTTCTCGAGCAAAAAGTTTTACATTTAAAATATTACTAAAGACATCGACGATTCTTCCTGAAATTTTGGTAACAGCATTGGCATGTTCCTCTAGGAGAAAATTAGCTTTTTGAAGAAAAAAGAATGTAATCACAAAATGCAGGCTGAGCCACACAATCAACAAAATTGCAAAGGGAGGATGACTCATCCACATTGTGATAAATATTGTAAAAGCCATGACTAGGGCTGTTGTAAATTCACAGCACATCATATTAACGAGCGTTTCACAATTGGTGGGAATGTCTGAAATCTTGTTAGCAATAGTACCTGAAAAATGAGTTGCAAAATAGGAGGAGGAATGGGCTTGCACATATTTAAAAAGGGCCTCCCGTATCGATGCCCGAAAACGTGCGCAGAATTCTACTCGAAAGATGAACCCTTGGAGATTATGCAAGATATGGGCCACAATCCATAATCCGATAATGAGACTAATGATAGTGATGCTAGCAGTATAAATACGAGCTGTGGGGAGATGATGAGTTCCTAGAATATTAATAAGCTCTTTTAAAAAATAAGGAAAAAGGGCACTGTAAATTCCCCAAAATGCAGAGGCAATAGTTGCCAAAAGGACTTTTCCCCATTGCTGACGGAGAAAATAAAAAATAAAAGGAAAGGTCGTTTTAGGAAGGGTCATTTTACGTAGAAGCAATGAAAACTAGAAAAAAGAGATCCAACTCTCTTTGATTCAATAAGAAAATCAATTTATGATTTTTTCTTTTTCTTAACAGGCTTCTCTCGAGGCAGGCAAGTATGAGTGGTCCCTGCATTTTTCAAAAGCTCTTTTAGGAAAGGGGCTGTACGACTTATAGTATCTTCTGCGACTTCCTCTGGGGTTCCTGCAATCACCAACTCTCCACCTCGATACCCCGCTTCGGGACCAATATCGATGATGTAATCTGCTTCCGCTAACAAATCAAGGTGGTGTTCAACGACAATGACCGTCTGTCCTTCATCTACAAGACGATGGAGGACATCAAGGAGTAAGGCCACATCTGCTGCGTGAAGCCCTATTGTTGGTTCCTCTAAAATATAAAGTGTGTTTCCTTTAGAACGAATACGAGGCTTATCAGCGCTTCCACCACGAGCTAATTGAGTTACTAATTTAATACGCTGTGCCTCTCCACCACTCAGTGTGGGGCTAGGTTGTCCCAATTGAAGATAGCCTAATCCAGTTTCTACAAGGAGTTGGAGGGGGCGACGGATTTTAGGATGGGCATCAAAAAATTCTAGCGCTTGTTCCACTGTCATGGAAAGAACATCACTAATGGATTTTCCATGATATTTTACTTCAAGCGTCTGCCGATTAAAACGAGTTCCATAACAATCTTCGCACGGCATAAAGGAGGTAGGAAGAAAGCTCATTTCGAGTTTGATCATTCCCTGACCTTCACAGCTTTGGCAGCGGCCACCATGATTATTAAATGAGAAACGACTTGCGCTATAGCCACGAAGACGAGATAGGGGGAGTTCGGCGTAGAGATTGCGAATCGTATCGAAAATTTTTAGATAGGTAGCTGGGGTCGAGCGAGATGTTTTTCCAATGGGGGATTGATCCACTTCAATCACTTGAGCCAGAGTGGAGGTTCCAGTCAATGAGGTCCAACACTCTGAACCTGTTTTCTTACGCTTTGGGGCAAGAGCTGCCTCAACAGCTGGAAGAAGAACATTGCGAAGAAGAGTGCTTTTTCCAGAGCCACTGATTCCTGAAATAGCAGTTAAACGTTGAAGGGGAAAGCTAACATCAATGTTTTTAAGATTATGCTTGGAGGCACCTTTGAGTACAAGCCACTCAGGGAGATCTTTTAAAGAACGGCGTGAGCCTCTAAGAGGATGTGCGGGAGGGTTACATAGAAATTTTCCAGTCAATGATGCTGGATTCGCCATGATTTCTTCAATGGTTCCTTGAGCCACGATCTCCCCTCCTCGAGATCCTGCTTGTGGTCCCAAATCGATGATAGAATGAGCACGTCGCATAGTCTCCTCATCGTGCTCAACAATGACGAGAGAGTTTCCATGGTTTGCTAATTCTTCAAGTGCATCTAATAGCCGGTTGTTATCACGTGGATGGAGTCCGATAGTCGGTTCATCTAAGACATAGAGAACACCTCGTAAGTTAGAGCCAAGCTGTGCAGCAAGGCGAATACGTTGAGATTCTCCACCACTCAATGTTTTGGCAGAGCGGTGTAGCTCGAGATAGTCGAGTCCAACACGTGATAAAAATTCTAGTCGTTGACGGATTTCAGGAAGGATATCACGAGCGATTAGCTGATCTCTTCCCTCAAACTTCCAATTATTGATTTCTGCAAGAACCCGATCCGAGGAGCGGGAAGTGAGCTCTGGAAGTGATAGATCCTGTATTCTCACAGCACATGCCACAGGATTGAGTCTTTCGCCATGACATACAACACAGGAACGTGTTTCACCCTCATCACATTGATCAAAAGATTTTTCTTCGACGATTTCTGCTTCGAGTTGTGATTCAAATTCCCGCGAAGAATTTGATTCAGCCCAAATCTCACCGAAGCCACGACAATGCTCGCACCATCCATGAGGCGAATTAAATGAGAAGAGCCGAGGATCAAGGTCCTCAAAGGAACGACCACACTCAGGACAATTCATCTCCATGCTTAGAAGATGTATTAAGAACTTATTTTTTCCCTTGCCTGAGGGGTTTTCTTGACGTGCTTTTGCTGTTCCTTTACCTACATCAACAGCACGTTGAATGAGCTCCAGAAGTCCTTTTTGAGAGCTTTTGGTGAGCGTTGTAATAAGGACATCAATAGTATGTTCTTGAAAGCGTTTGAGTGGTTTGAATTCTTCCACCGGAACTAAAACGCCATCAATAAGTAAATCTGTAAATCCCTGGGTGCTAGCCCATCGTGCTACTTCAGAATGAATTCCTTTCTTCGAACGCACTAAAGGAGCAAAAAGTTGAACAGGTCCTTTCTCAAGAAGTTTTTCGATTTGATCAGCAATCGCAGTGAGAGAACTTTTAGCAACAGCGACCTGACATTCAGGACAATGCTGCACCCCTAATTTTGAATAGAGGAGTCGAAGGAACTGATGGATTTCTGTGACTGTAGCAACAGTCGACTTTCCTCCACCACGTGTGATGCGTTGCTCAATAGCGACACTTGGGGGCAATCCATTGATCTCATCAACATCCGGCTTTTCTAGTTGCTGAACAAATTGACGAGCATAAGGAGACATGCTGTCTAAAAAGCGTCGTTGTCCTTCCGCAAAGAGAATATCAAAAGCTAGCGTGGATTTTCCAGAACCACTCAATCCAGTAACAACCACTATTTCATCTCGAGGAATCGAGAGAGTGATATTTTTTAAGTTATGCTCACGGGCTCCGTGGATTTCAATCGACTTGGAACTTGTATCAACGCGGTGTTCACTATTTTTAACCGTAAGGAGGGGAGAGCGACCGTGGAGCACTTCTGAGAGATAGCGACCAGTATGAGAATTCTTTTGATTTGCAATTTCTTCAGGAGAACCTGCTGCAACAAGCTTTCCTCCCTCATCACCAGCTTCTGGCCCAATATCAATAACCCAATCTGCAGATTTAATCACATCAAGATGATGTTCGATGATAATAAGACTATTGCCCTCTTCAACAAGCCGCTGAAAAACTTTCAATAAGATTGCAATATCGTCAATGTGAAGACCCGTTGTTGGTTCGTCAAAAATCAAGAGTGCATTTCCTGGTTCTTGACTTCCAAGACGCGCAGCAAGCTTCAGTCGTTGAGATTCTCCACCACTGAGAAGATTAATTGGTTGGCCAAGCTTTAGGTAATCTAAGCCGACTTCGGTAAGAAGTTCTAAGGGAGGAATGATTTTTTTGGCCTGAGCTTCATCTTTAAAAAAGGTAATGGCATCGCGTGCCGTCATTTCAAGAATGTCATGGATCGATTTACCACGATAATGAATATTTAAGACACGTTGTTGGTAACGCCGTCCATCACACTCGGGACAACGTAGGAAAAGATCGCTCAAGAATTGCATTTCGATCTTTTCAAATCCAAGACCAGAACAACGATCACAACGTCCTTGCCCTGAATTAAAAGAGAATGCAGAGGGGCTCAATCCAGCGTCAATAGCCTCTTTTGTAAAACCAAAGAGATCACGAATGGCATCAAAAACCCCCAGATAGAGAGCTGGTGTGGAACGTGGAGTCCGGGAGAGGGGTGACTGATCAACCATGACAACATCGCTGAGGTGCTCTCCTCCCTTGATAGAACGACAAGAACCAATCAATTCATTTTCCTCTGGAGTCGCAGAAGTTAAATTGCGGTAAAGCACATCACGAATGAGAGAACTTTTTCCCGAACCGGAAACTCCAGTCACACAACAAAAAACTCCAAGAGGAATTTTGACATCAATTTTTTTAAGATTGTGATGAGAAATTCCCTTCATCAAGATCCAGTCTTCAGGTTGCTTTCTGTTTTTTGGGACTTGAATAGAACTTTCACCCCGCAAATAAGAGGCAGTGAGTGACTCTTGACACCCAGCAAGGCTCGTTAATGGGCCAGAGTACATGAGCTTTCCTCCCTCATTGCCACGGCCTGGACCTAGATCAACGATATGATCAGCTGCACGAATAATGGCTTCTTCATGTTCAACAACAAGGAGCGTATTTCCTTTGTCACGGAGTGAATGCATGATGCGAAGTAATCGAGTTACATCTCGCGGATGAAGACCAACACTTGGTTCATCCATCACAAAAAGGGTATTTACAAGAGAAGCACCTAAGCATGTTGTCAGATTGACACGAGCGATTTCACCACCCGATAAAGAGCGTGTAGGACGATCCAGTGAAAGGTAACCAAGTCCTACTTCATCCAGATAACCCAAACGAGAGATGATTTGATGACAGAGCATTTTGATGCCTGGGTCGTCACTAGGAATTGGAAATTCCTTGAGTAGGGGGATGAGTCGACTTACTTGCAACGACGTAATTTGAGGGAGAGTCAGCGGTTTTTTAAGTGGAAGACGGTAGTTTAATGTTTCTGGCTGATAGCGATCTCCATGGCAGCTTTCGCAAGGTTTGTAAGAACGATA
>WBXG01000063.1 GCA_008932965.1 Verrucomicrobiota bacterium | reverse complement strand
GGTTCCTTGGTAATCAGCGCTGCTTATGTAGAGATCGGCTTGAAAAACCGTAGAAATCCAGCGTTGCATCGTCTTCTCAAAACTTTGTATGAGAATAAGCATTCCAGCAGCCATGGTTACTCCACAGAGGATTCCCGATGCAGCAAGATAGTGACGTTTGGAGAGTGGTTGTAAATGGCTTACTGCTAACCGTACCACCACAGAAAATTTTCCAAAATAAGTCATTACTAAGCCGAGCTTTTCAGTAAAAAAACCACAGAAAATACCTCCCCCTAAAATCAATAAAAGTGTGGCGCTATATCCGCAAAGGGGAAGTCGTGTGCTATTAAAAAGAGTTACTGCTGGTGCTAAGGAGAGGAGTCCACTGAGTAGTAAAAGCACAATTCCCATTAGGATTGATTGAAAAAGACCTTTGGGAACATTTTTATCAAACTCATGTGAGAGTATCTGTGCTGGAGGGGTCTCTGCAGCTTGATGGGCAGGCCACCATCCGGTGAGTACCGCAGAACTCACTGCAAGGATCATTGCTAGAAAAAATTCACTTCCATCTAACATTGCGGAGTTCACGGTGGTGGTAAAATAAAGAGCGTTAACAATAGAACCAATAGATCGAACTGCAAATTGAGCAGCACCCCAGCCTAAGAGACTCCCTAAGAGACCACCCGCTAGTCCCAATAAAAGAGCTTCAATAAGCCAGTGAATTTGAATCATCTCCTTGCTAACCCCTAGTGAGCGCAATACAGCGATTTCACCTCGCCGTCGTACCACAGCTCCATCAAGTGCCTGAAGAATGAGGTAGAGTCCAGCTAGTAGGGCAATCAACGAGAGGATAGTGAGATTCATTCTAAAGGCCCGGGTCATAAGTGCAGCTTGTCTCTTTTGATCTTTTGAGGTGAAGATTTCAAAGCCTCCGAGTTGTGACTGGGATTTTTGGAGAATCTCTAAAAGTCTTTTTTTTCCTAGATTTCGTAAAATGCCCTCAGGTAGGGAGCAGTTGATCTGCGATAATTGTCCTTGGTGGTGCGTTAGCTCTTGGAGCAGGGGAAGATCCACAATAAGTAAGCGAGAGGAGATCTTGGGTCGTGATTCTGATTCCGGGATCAATCCTGCAATATGAAACTCGAAGAGCTCATTACCTAGAACCAAAGGAAAAGGATCTCCCACTTTTAACTTCTCCTCGGATGCTAATGTACGACTGACAAAAAGACTTTGTAAGGTCTCTTTATTCTCCTCTTGATTCATAGAAAAATTCTCAGGCTCGTCTGAGTACTGTAAATTTTGCAATGCAATAAGATCACATCCTATGAGTTGGAAAAGGGGGCGAGGTGCAATGCTTTTGGGGTCTTTAGGGGGAGATGTCGCACGAAGCTCCAGGATTGGAATCAATTCTACAGGCATGGAGCCTAACATCTTTTTCAATTCCTTTAAAAGCGTTACAGGAAGTTCTCCCGAAGAGGGTTTTATTTGATAATCGCTCTCTTGATTGAGAAGAGTAGAAAAATGCTCAAAGCTGCTAATAGCAGCCTTATTGGCAAGCCTTATGGAAAAGAAAACAGCAATCCCTAAAGAGAGGATAAAAATTTGCAAGATCGTTTGCTTGGGTGCCTGGAGCCAATGACGAAAAGTCATTCGTCTCAGAAGGAGGAGGAGCAAAGATATTTTTTTCACCTGATCTCTTTTTTCTCCATAATCACACCATCTCGCATTTCAAAAATAGTATGACAGATGCGGGCAGCTTCATGACTATGCGTTACCATGAGCAGGGTGATATGATATTCATCCGAAAGTTGGGCAAGAAGATCGAGAACCTTGGCTCCATTGACAGAATCTAAATTTCCAGTCGGCTCATCAGCGAGCAATAGTGATGGTCGGTGTATGAGAGCTCGAGCAATAGCAACCCGCTGCATCTCTCCTCCGGAGAGTTGTGTAGGTAAGGCTTTAACTCGATGAAGTAAACCAACCCGGTCTAGTAGCTCTAAAACGCGTTCTTTTCTTTCTGCTGAACGTACTCCGAGTAACTGCAACGGAAATTCCACATTTTCAAATACTGTTAGGGTAGGAAGAAGATGAAAAAATTGAAATATAGTTCCAATGTTTTCTCGGCGCATTTTTGTGAGCTCTTCACTCGAAAGCTCTTCGAGTTTGCATCCATGAATTTCGATAGAACCACGATCACCTCGATCTATTCCCCCTAAACAATTAAGAAGAGTTGTTTTTCCGCAACCGGAAGGACCTACGAGGGCAACTCTTTTACCAGTTTCAATGTAGAAAGAGAGATCATTTAATACAGGACGGAGTTGATAGCTTTTGCTTAAATGAACGACCTGAACCATGGGATTCTAAATAAAGAAGATAACAGTTTTAAAAAATTATTTTTTACAACGTGTAGAGGTACACGTAACACGGCCAAATATCTTACCAAGCGGCACTCGATAGCGTGCAAAGATTTCATAAGCAACGTTTGCTACCGTACGGATAAATGGCCAGGTGAGGGGGGTCACCAGCCATCCAAGGCCTAAAAGTCGGTAGGCTTCTACAAAAACTTCCACCTTTTTAATAATACGTCCATCATCCCTAATTCCATGAATCACCCCCATTACTTCCCCTTGAGTTAAACCATAAAGAGAGGGGTCAAAATTAGGAGCAGTAATATCCTCAAAGGCTAGCTGACCTTTTTCATTGTGCTTAGCCATCCAAGAAATTTCACGCTTACAAAAAGGGCATTCTCCATCATAGAGAAGAGATAGTTTTGGGCTTTTTTTAAAATCTGTCGTAGGTTCGTTCATGTATGAAGAGTACCCTATTTTGATGATTGCTCAAGGTATAGCTTTAACCTGCATATTTCATACTAAATCTATTACGGTTTGTGGAAAGCTCATCATTACTGCGTTGGTCTCGAATTGTGATTTGGGCAGTATGAGACATACAGCCCGGCATTCCAATCCTTCGCCCGCCTTGTTCTAATAAGCTTTGCACGGCGCCTCATGACACTTCAGTATGAAATATCCGGGTTAACCCACCTATTTCATTACCTATAAGAAAAAATGGAGATATGGTCTCTTTTTATTCTTCTTGCTCTGAGTGATAGGTAGAGTAGTTTCTAAGTGCTTTTTTAGCCTTTTTTTGAGCATTTTTTGCGGGCCGTAGCTTAGCTTGGTAGAGCGCTTGGATGGGGTCCAAGAGGTCGTGGGTTCAAATCCCGCCGGCCCGAAGAGAATGTTTTCTGCGCATCCTCCCCCTATGGTTTGTTATCTTAGAAAACACATTTCTCTCTTTTTTTTAATTTTCCTCTCCACATTTTTATCGACTGATTTAACCCGCATATTTCATACCGATTCTGCTGTGGCTTGCGAACACCTGATGGATACTGCGTCAGCTTCGAATTGCTCCTCGGGCAGTATGAAACATACAGCCGTCGTCGTAATCCATCACCTTCCTTGTCTGCATCAGGATTCGCGGCGCCTCGCGACGAACCAGTATGAAATATGCGGGTTAACCCATGGAGAGAGCGTAAGTGCTTTGGATTGCAATAGTCAGATTATAGAAAAAAAGAAGTGTACGATGAATCGCGACTACTTTCTTTATTTACCTAAAACTCTTGACCCGAATCGTACCTATTGGCTTGTAAGCTATGTGCACGGTGCCTATGGATTCGGAAGAGATGACATTAGGAGCTTGAAGCATTTTGTGGAACTAGGAAATTGCATTGGCGTTGCTCCAAGTTTTGGATCAGGATTTCAACTCTTAGAAAATAAAACTGATGAACAACTTATTGGTATTTTACATCAGCTACGTGCTACCTACAAATTACATCCAAAAATATTTCTCTATGGTCACTCTGCGGGAGGTCAATTCAGTCATCGTTTCATGTTGAAGCATCCCGATTTAGTCATCGGTTGTGAAGCATGCTCTAGCGGCACTTGGGCAACAGGTGGAAAATTTGGTAGCATTCTATCTAATTCTCACAATGAGTTAGATTCCCATGATAGGTGTGCGACTCAAAACATACCAATAGCTATTGCCTGTGGTTCCAAGGATCAAGGAAACGTCGGGTGCAGGATTCAATTACTCTCCTCACAGGATCCATCTGGCTTCCCTCCTTCCGTAGGTAATAAGCATGAAATATCCACGTTCAATCGAGTTCAATGGTTTAAAGAGTTTGAGCACCAGCTTCACCAAGGAAATTTTTTCTATAAGTCTAAATTATTTTGTGGAGAAGGGCATTATGTCGATGAGAGTGAACAAGAAGCTCTGGCTTTAGAATCATTTTCTTTAGGGACCTGTGGGATGCTTCCGGAGGAGAAATTTTTTTTAATGGGGAGTTTGCAGAGATAAAAAGAGATATTAGCAATCAAAAGTATGATTTTAATGATAAGCGTCTTCAGCAATTAAAGCTCCAAATGGAGGAGCGTTCTACGATGTCTCTAGAAAAAAAACTCACGACTTGTGGATGGCATGTCAATGAACATGCCCTGGAGCAGTGCCATCAAGCTCTCAAAGAATTTCTCGATGAAGAAATAATCCTTACTGAGAAAGAGGCTCATCTTATTCCTACTACCTAGCCCGGACATTTCATACTGATTCGTCGCGAGGCGCCACGAATCCTGATGCAGACATCACCGGCGGTCGGGAGACCGCGGTGGTACCCCATCAGCCTTCGCAGCTTCCTTATGACGCTTTAGTATGAAATATCCAGGCTAGTTTATTGTGGCTCTAGGTGAAGGGTAATATCTTCAAGATCTAAATTGGCCTTAAGTAGATGATCTTTGACCTGATGGGTAATGGCGTGTCCTTTTAAAACACTTAATTGAGCATCCACGCGTATATGTAAATCGGCAAGCAGGGAGAGGCCGCTTTTTCTCACACGGCATTTTTCTGCACTTTTCACCCCCTCTACTTCACAGGCAAGTTTGAGAATAGTTTTTTCTAATTCATGCGACACCTGAGTATCCATAATTTCTCGAAACGAGGCATGTAATATTGTTGTAGCATTGTAAAAAATAATTAAACAGACAAGGAGCGCTGTCCAGTCATCAGCACACGAAAAGGCTGCAGAACCAAATAATGAAATTGAAATACCAATCAATGCTGCCAGTGAGATAAGAACATCAGATCGATAATGGAAGGCTTCAGCAAGCATTGCAGTGCTCCCTATTTTTTTGGCTTGAGTGAAAATGAGCCGAAAGAATCCCTCCTTAACTAAGATTGAGATAATTAAAATTACTAATGTGTACCTCTTGGTTTGGTTAGGATGGGTGCCATGGCCAATATCAATAATATTATTAATGCTAAAAATAGTAATAATAAGGCCTGTAGCTAATAGGATCATCGCTCCGGCAATAGCTGCCAAGGACTCTGCCTTACCATGACCGTAGGGATGATCTAGATCAGGTGGCTTTGTTCCATATTTCATCGCTCCCCAAGTCATCAATGAGGTAAGCACATCGACCATAGAATCGATACCATCTGCTAGGAGCACATTGGAATGCCCCAGTAAACCGGTAGCGCTTTTGAGTATTCCTAAGAAAATATTTAATACTACCCCCCAAAGCATCATCTTTTGACCAAAGGCTGACTTTATTTGGAGGTAGCTTTTCATGCAGCTTTTGTCTCTTGGATGTAATCTCTTATCGCCTTTTTAAATGGAGTTGCCAAATCCACTTTCGGAATCACAAAAGAGGGGCGAAACCATGGTTGTAAACCGACAAGGTCACTATAGACGAGTATTTGCCCATCACAATCGGGTCCACTTCCAATGCCAATAGTCGGAATTGCTAGTTCTCTAGTAATCTGTTGAGCAACCCAAGGAGTAACAAGCTCTAAAACAAGAGCACTCGCTCCAGCCTCTTCAATAGCATGGGCTTCTTGAAGTAAGCGTGAAGCCTCTTCAGGCGTTTTCCCTTTTATCTGATATTTTTTTTCTACTAAAATTTGTTGGCAGAGCATTCCTATGTGTCCCATTACCGGAATCCCAGCAGCAACGATAGCCCTCATTTGTAGTATTAATGGACCTTCTAGCTTCACCATATCAGCACCTGCAGATTGAAGTCTAAGCGACGATAAAACAGCTCTCTCGACCTCATCAGCTGTTCCCATCGGTAGGTCAGCAAGTAGAATGCTGCTTGAAACACCGCCTCGCACAGCTTTGAGATGATGCTCTATATCCTCTAAAGTTACCTGTGTGGTATCGGGATGACCTAGTACAACCATTCCAAGGGAATCCCCAACAAGGATGAAATCAATTCCCGATTCCTCCAGTAAACGAGCCGTTGGGTAATCATAGGCAGTAAGAGAGGCAATCTTGTTGCGTGAGGTCTTTGAATCTCTAAAAAAACGATCGACCTCAGCAAATTTCTTTTGGTTCATTCAAATATCTGTTGTTTCTAGAAGCTCTAGGTAGGAGGCTGCAGTTTTCTCCCATCCAGGAAGGATGAGATCAGGATTGATGTCTACTAACGGCTTTAATACAAAAAATCGATGTTGAATCCTAGGGTGGGGAAGCACTAATTGAGGTGAAACTATAGTTATAGAATTGTAATAGAGCAAATCTAGATCGAGTGTTCTTGGAGCATGGAAGTCGCGTTTGTTAGGACGTCCAGCCTGAAGCTCCATTGCTTGTAGAAATACGAGCACTTCATATGGGGAGAGTTGTGTCTCAAGTTGAATAGCTGCATTGAGAAATGGAGGGGATCCTAGGGGACAGTCAAGTGGAGCAGTTTTATAAAAAGAGGATCTCAAGAATGTTTCGGGTGCACCGTTATGGATTGTTAGAAGCTCCTCAATACTCTTTTTTAAAATCATTTTACTTTCTCCAAGATTAGAACCAAGAGCGATACCAATAGGCATAGGAAGAAATTTAGTGTGAAATATGCAGATTAGGGCGGCTACTAGGTTGGTCTGGAAGTTTTTCTTGGTTCGTGTGTACGTATATAGCCGTTGTCAGACCCCATCAGCCTTTGCAGCTCCCTCGTCACAATTAGTAGGAAATATCCGGGCTAGTTACTTTATCATGAGGTAATGCTTCTATCATCCCCTTTTCACTTCAGTTCTAAAACATCCTCCATATCATAATATCCCGGTTCCTTGTGACAAAGCCACTCTGCAGCACGAAGTGCTCCTTGTGCATAGGCCTCTCGAGAGGAGGCACGATACGTCAGTTCCAACCGCTCTCCTAACGTTCCAAGCAATACGGTATGCTCTCCTATAGCATCACCAGCCCGAAGTGCATGGATTCCGATTTCATTGGAGGATCGCTCTCCTGGGATCCCAACGCGTCCATGACGCACCTCTTTTTCATCATCAACATTGCGTACCTCGGCAATGATTTCTGCTAAATGTCGAGCTGTACCACTCGGGGCATCTTTTTTAAAACGATGATGGAGTTCTATAATTTCTGCATCGTAGTGGCTCCCTAAAATGGCAGTGGCTTTTCTTGTAAGCCAAAATAGGGTATTTACCCCAATGCTAAAATTGGGAGAAAAGATCATTGGGATATTCTTTGAGGCAGATTCAATCTGTTTTCTCACCTCGCTTGAGTGACCCGTTGTGCCGATAACAAGGGCTTTCTTTGCAGTAACACATTTTTCAACTAAAGGTAATGTCGCTTCAAGGGTAGTAAAATCGATCACCACATCAGCTGCGTGCAGTATTGGGTCAATCGAATCATGAGAACCAAGCGCACCGACGAGATGTAGTTTGTCATTATGTGTGATGCATTCTAGAAGAGCTTTCCCCATCTTTCCGGTGGCTCCGTAAATAATAATATGTGTCATGGTTCTATGAATTTTTAGAGCTTAGGAGTATTTATTCCAGTGAGTAGCTCTCTACTCTCTGGAACAAAATCTCTCGATGTTCATTTGTTAAGCTAACTAGAGGTAATCGGAACTCTTCTTGAAGAAGTCCTCGTAGGGCCATTGCTGTTTTGATAGGAACAGGGTTGGTTTCAATAAAGAGATCTTTAAAAAGCGGGATCAAGTTAAGATGAAGCTCCTGGGCCTCCTCCAATAGGCCCAATTCAAACAATGAAACAAGTTTCACTATTGATACGGGAAGGAGATTGGAAGCAACGCTAATAACTCCCACAGCACCTATACGCAAAAAAGGGAGTGTCCAAATATCATCTCCAGAGAGGAGTTGAAAATGGGGTGGAAGCTGCGAATGCAGTTTTTCAATATGCTCCAGGCTGGCATTGCAATCTTTAATGCCAATGATGTTGGGACAATCATTTGCTAATCTTACTGCGATAGAAAGAGGGAGTGAAATGCCACAGCGTCCTGGGGCATCATAAATGATAATGGGAATTTTTACTGATTCTGCAATAGCTTTGAAATGAGCGTAGATTCCCTCTGCAGAGGGTTTGTTGTAGTAGGGAAGAACTAGCATCGCTGCATCGGCGCCAAGACGTTCGGCCTCTTGAGTCGATTCAATAGCCTTTGCAGTCGAATTGGAGCCAGTTCCAGCAGTTACAAGAATTTTTCTATTAGCATTTCTTGCAGTTTTAATGGCAAGATCAATAACACGCAGTTGCTCTGGATGACTGAGCGTAGGTGATTCACCAGTCGATCCAACAGGCACAATTCCAGTAATTTCTGCTTCTATCTGGCGTTCGATGAGTTTTATAAAAGTTGCTTCATCAAACTGGGCATTACAAAAAGGAGTTACAAGAGCAGTATGAACTCCTGCAAAAGAGGGGTATTCTTTCATGGGGTATTTAGTATCGTGGATCCTTCAAAAACAAAAACAGCTGGTCCTTTTAGGGCGACCTCTTGAAATTGGGGGAAACTATTAATAATGGTTTCTAAGGTAAAATCGACTTCTAATATTTCACCTCCATGAACAATCACTTTCATCGGGCTCCTCGCTTTAGAGAGAAGGTGGTGAATGAGTGCAGAGGCCACAACCCCTGTGCCGCAGGCAAGTGTTTCATCTTCTACTCCACGCTCATAGGTGCGTACAGCCAAGTGATTGGGTTCGAGCACTTTTACAAAATTTACATTGGTCCCAGCAGGAGCAAATTGAGAATGGTGGCGCAAAGCTCTTCCTACCTTAATCACAGGAGCATGCTCCAAATCATCTACAAAAAGAACAACGTGAGGGACTCCTGTATTAATGCTATGAACCTCACCATATTCTCCAATAGGGTGATGGAGGCAAATCGAATGAGGAATGCTCATAGAGATCTTAACCTCATTCTCAAGAAGTTCTCCTTCAAGAATTCCTGCCATGGTTTCAAAAATAATTTTCCCATCTCTCTTTTTTAAAAGGCGAGCCACAAAGCGTGTGAAGCAGCGAGCTCCATTACCACACATTTCAACTTCATTACCATCAGCGTTGTAGTAACGCATTCGGGCCATGGCCTTATTACCTCCATTGCTAGTTGAAGAGGGTTCCTCGCACATCAAGAGTCCATCTCCCCCAATGCCGCGATGACGATCACAGAGTGCTGAAATTTCCTGAGTGCCAAGTCGAATCTCACCATTGCGATTATCAAGTAGAATAAAATCGTTACCTGCACCATTCATTTTGGTGAAATTCAAAAACATTTTTTTATTTTATCTTCTTGATCCAACCGGTCACGCACAAACTAACCCGTTGTCCTTAGCCCACTGGCAATCGCATTAATGGATAGCAACACTCGGGG
>WBXG01000062.1 GCA_008932965.1 Verrucomicrobiota bacterium | reverse complement strand
GACTCCCCAGAGGCGCTGAATGAGTTCTTGATTCTGGGCATTGTCGATATTGAAAGCAATCGTAGAGAGGGATTGGTAAAGGATGGGCATGATGGCATTCAAGGCTGCTGGATATTGTGCAGCGGTGAGAGAATCAAGGCCAGTTGCAACGAGAAGCTCATCCCCACTAATTGCTGGGATGAAGCTATCAAGAGCAGTGGCCACATTGGTTTGATTTTGATTCTGGGCTAAATATGTGTAGCTTGTAGGAGCAATGGTGACTATGGCTTGTGGGTCTCCAATGATCTGAACTCGGCCACGGCAATAGGGCTCATCTACTTGAACGGTATTGAAGCTTCCTTTAATCGGCCCTGATGAATTTAGAAAAGTCAATTTCTCTCCATAGCTTAGTGAACTTTCAATAGGGGTGATTTCTAAGGTGCCGGCAAGAGTGACACTACCATTGACTTGAAGTTTACTGTAAGCGTTTGAATTTACCACTTTGATTTGGAGGGTCCCACTCGAGCTTTGTGCGACATTCCCATTAATGGTTAATTTCCCTGTAGGATATCCAGGAGCTAGAAGTCCATTATTGGTTACTGAGGCATTAAGAGTGCCATTTCCTTTGAGAATCCCATTGCTACCTATAATGACTCCACTGCGTGCATATACCGTAGCTCGATTTGCAATAGTGAGAGTATTATTTGCTCCAGTAAGACCAATAGTGAGATTGCCACTGTTAGTCCAAACGGATCCAGTGCCAGTCACAAAAACGGAGTTGTTAGAAGAAGAGTTACTAGATCCAATCACTCCACTATTATTGACAACTCTTCCACCACTGGAGATCGTCATTGAATTATTTGCTCCCTCAACGCCAATAATGAGGGATGAACTATTTGTAAGTTGGGTTCCTGCATTAATAATACTCAGGCTATTATTGGAAGCACCACTTGCATAACCAACATAGGTGTTGTTGTAGGAATTAGTACCACTTGTGAAAGTGGTCGTCTGGCCAGAGCTATTACTACCAACGTATAGATTATTAGTTGATGATTGTGCAATGACATGTGACACCAACAATTGACTGATCACGATAATAAGCAGCACTAGCCAGTGTATTTCATACTGATAGTAACGAGGAAACTTCGAAGGCTGATAGGACCTGGCTTGCGAGTATTTAGAAGCAGAGCTGCATGCATCCAAACGGCTCAAGTCACAATAGGAGTTTGATGCTGTATCCAACTGGCTTCCCGGTTGCAGTATTAGATGAGCATGAAATATCTTAGCTAGAAGAGCTTGGTTTTTCTTCATAAAGGGTTATCCCCTAAATTTTTTAGACACTCTGAGATACCATGAATTCAATACTGCTTATCCTAAAGAAATTTATTTTCGATGGCGATGATTTCCAATAATTGTTTAATGGCTTTTTGTGCTGACTCTCTACTTGGAACTTTTGCAAGCGCCCTGAGTTGCGGTGCCTCTTTCCGAGCCATTTCTAGAAGCATCGGAATCTCTTGTTCCTGTTGATAAGAAAACCCTCCATGAAAGACTTGTTCATAATAAGCTGATGCGATGGGATAAATAATCGGACGCCCAGCCGCCATGGCTTTCCAAATTGTGAGCGAGGCTGTTGTATCCTTCTCATAAATAACCAATGGCTCTTCGCATAAGTCTTGATCAGAAAGAATCGGAAGAGGAAGTACCATTACGGAATTCAACAAACCTGCACTCCTCAGTTTCACGATGTCTTGAACTCCAGGTGCAATAATAGATGCTTCTTGCAAAAGGGAAGCACATGACATCGATGGTGTAATCCATTGAAAACGAGAGCAACTTTTCTGAATTGGGAGAAGATCCTTAGTTGGGAAACCAATGAATTCAATCCCAGAACCATTGGCAGGACGCGTTAAAATATTCAAGTCTTTGAGAATGTTTCCAAGGCTTCCAAAAATTTGATCAAGATCATGATCCTTCCCTACGTGATGATTCCACCCCACATGAGATGGTAGCCTCTTTTTGCAAATCCTATTTCCAATAGAATGAAAAATTTGCATTCGTTGTGCTTGTATCCAAGAATGACGAGAAGCAATGCTTTTTTTCTGAAACAAAGTATCGTTTGGCAATTTTTGATAAAGCTCCTGTAAGTCCTTTTTCATCCTTTGCATGGTATGCGACTGCTGCCAGCGCTTCCACTGAGGCTCAAGAGTTGGTTGTAAAATATTTTTCTTTTGATCTTCAGCAATACGATTGGCCGCTTCCGAAATAGAATGATAAAGAGATAGTGGTTCCAAAATATCGTAAGCTAACCCAACAGGAGTGCTCAGGATTTTACAACGGCATGCAGCTCCTTCCATGATTGACTGAGGCCCTCCTTCCCAACGGGAGGGAATGAGCATGAGATCAGCAGCACTCATGAGTTCATTGAGAATAGAACGTTCTAAAATATTGACTCCAAAATCATCTCCTTCCACGTCACTTTTGCCAACAAATGTAAAAGGAATACCTACTTTGGCAAGTGCATGCCGAATCCAATGACGACGGGGCCCTGCCAGCAGCACGTGAAAGGAGAGATCTCTTGCATGAAGCTCTTTGAGAATCTCGACCATGAGCTCAGGAGCTTTTTGAAATTTAGGGGTAGATAAATTTGCTCCTTCGCTGTCGCGATGTAGGTTTGTAATGACATAAGATTTTTCAGGAATTCCAAATTTTTTTCTTAAAGATTTTTTGTCTGCAATCGGAAAAAAAAGTTTTTCATCAATCGTATAGGGAATGTAGGTCACCGGGAGACGTAAGGCATGAAACTGCTCAAAAGCCTCACTCGAGCGTGCCACCCATAAATCCACATGTTGCTGCCCTCGTAAAAAATCAGGTTGCTTCAAATAAAAAAATGGAGGGTTATCAGCATGCGCGATGACAAAAGCCTTCTGTAAGATTTCGGGATGAACCACCGAGAGTCCTTGCCAGAAAGGAGTATGAATGATCTCAGCTCTAGCAAGGCTTGTCTCCTGAACAATCCCGGTCAAGGCCATACGCATCTGCCTGAGGTCTTCATCCAGAGCCCAACCGTGACCATCGCCCGGCATAAAAAAAACTTTGGGAAGGAAACTCTGCTTCATGCTGTCATCATTTTTTGGATCAGCTGATGATATTCGAACGCCATTTTACTTCCTGAGGGAGGATTCGAAAGAAGCTTGTCCCGAAGCTCAGGAAGTTGTTGAGCAAAAAATGGGAGTGTTACCCCCCAATCATCTTGAATTTCCATTCCAAAGCGAACTCCTTGTTCCACAGTACCACCCGTATCGGGGTGGTAGAGAAGTGGAAGACCACACTGCAAACCTTCAGCAATATGCATCGCCCCAGGCTCATAGCGAGAGGCACTGACATAGCCATGACATTGACGCAGGAGTGCTGCTAGTTTTTCTCCACTTTGAGGAGAAAAGGTACGAGCTGCTTTCCAACGAATCTCCTTGGGCCAGCGTCCGATGATCCAGAGTTCATAGTTTGGGGATTGTTGTGCAGCAATCCATGCATCGATCTCCTGATAGACATCAAATCCTTTGTTCCAATGATCCGACCAATGATGCGTCACCAAACGGAGTGGCTCGGAAGGAGATGGGAGATGATTGCCGATGGGATGAAAAAAACGAGGGTCTGCTCCCGGAGTAATTACGGAATGAGGTTTGGAGGTGTCAAACCAATGGGTAGCATGATAATCACGAAGCCATTTAGAAACGAAAACAGTATGGTCAGCAACTTGATGACTCTCTGCTAAGAATGTGTTCATGGTCGACGATTCTTTGCGCAAATCATTATCATTAATCCGGTGAAGGCACGGAATTTCAGGATGCTTGTTTTTTAACTCTGAAATTTCATGAACACCAAACGTTGTTCCTGCTGCAAGGCCTGTGTGAGTCATCACGATAACATCAGGAATTTTCTTTAAATCATAACGTACCGACCATCCATGATAGGAAAGCCATCGTGTAAGTTGAGTGGTCCACTGGTTAGCCCCTCCCCACGATCCTGGTCGTGGTCGAAGATTGATGGCCACTGTTGCTACGGGTGAAGAAGAAAAGAAATTCATGGGTTTTTAAAAAAAGGAGAAGATCTCACCGAGACTCTCTGGCCGCGAGCATAATGTTTTTGCTTCCAAGAAGAATGTTCTGATGTTCCTAAAAAACCCCTTATCATAGTGATGAGTTGATTTTTGATGATGGTAGTAATTCCTCCACCATACGTCTCTACAATATTCTTGCGCACTGTTGCTCCTATGTGAGGGCTTCGTGGAATAAAACAGAGATGAAGACACCTTAGGGAAGCCTCCTCCCATCTTGATTCCTCAAAGAGTTTTCTTTTTTTTTGGTCGTGGAATCCGCTACGAAAGTGGAGTTCCCCACCATGCAGGCGCTCTCCCGTATTTCCATCCCAGGATTCGATCGCTGAAAAATTATAGAGTTTTGTAATACTACGACTTGGAGGAGCCATATAGCCAGTGGCTGTTCTAGGATCGAGCTCTTCCACATGAAGAACATTTCCTAAGAGCATCCACTCAGTGTCAAACTCCCCTGATAAAAGTCTCTTTCGAAAATGAAGAAGCCCCTCAGGATCATAAATCTCATCTCCATCAACACCAAAAATCCATGTTTCTGTTCCAACATACGGTTTGATAAGTTCATGAGATTCTCGAGGGTGATGAATCGAGTGAACGCTTATTTTTTCAGGATGCTTGCTTTGAAGAGAGAGTAAAATAGGAAGCGTTCCGTCTAAAGATTCATGATCTACGAGTAGCAAACGATCACAAAAAGAGAGAATATTAAGGATGGCCTGCTCCACATAAGATTCTTCATTACGGACAAGAACAATACCAATAATCTGTGGTTGATGCATATTATTACCCTAGCCTAAAGAAGCCTCTTCATCATCCTAAATTGAGGAATTGCAGGAGATCATGACATGCAAGCTCATTTTGAGGAGTTGGTATGATTAGCATGAAATATTCGGGTTAACCCGCATATTTCCTACCGATCTACTACGGAAGCCGGGAAGTCAGATGGATGCTGCGTTAGACTCCCATTTTGATTTGGGCAGTATGTACACATACAGCCCTACATCAAAATGCTCGCCTGCCTTACCCCATCAGCCTTCGCGGCCTCCTCGTCACGATCAGTATGAAACATCCGGGTTAACTTTTTTAGAAAAAAAAGTAGCCAAACCATCTCAATTTTGGCATCAACGGGGCCTATGAAAAAACTAATTCTCTCATTATCTATGATTGTTATCACACTTGTTGGGATCACTGGATGTAACACTATTAGCGGCATGGGTCGTGATGTCAGCACCGTCGGTTCTGATGTTGCTGCTGGGGCTAATGCAGTCGGCAGGTCGATGAGCAATCATTAACCCGCATATTTCATACTGATCGTGATGAAAAAGTCGCGATCAGTTTGAAATATCCACTCTAACTGCCACGCACACGATTCCAGCGTCGTTCTAAAATCACCAAAAAATCCGAGGTCTCCTTTACTTTCAAAAAGATACATCCTGCTATAAAAAGCCCGCTTGCAAGAGCAATGATGAGGAGTAAACCACCTACCCTAGTGATGAGGTGCATTCCATGAAGATGTTCAAGCCAATGGGAGGAGAAGGCAACGAGTGCTATCATTGGAAGGGTTGCAATCCCACAACGCCAAAACGTCGATAACAACTCGCGAAAGTGAAGTGCTCCTGCAAAACGGACCATAAAAAAATAGAGCAGTCCAAAATTAAGAGTGGCCGATAATGCTGTCGAAAGAGCTAAGCCTCGATGCCCCATCTTGAGCTCAAAAATAAAAATCCAATTAAATAATAAATTCAGTGCGATCGAGAGAAAACTGACCATCATTGGGGTCCAACGATGATTCAAAGCATAGAAGGCAGGCGAAAGAACTTTAATACAGGAATAAGAAACAAGTCCTATGGCATAGAATTGAAGTGCTGAAGCGGTTTGTACTGTGTCGTGGGGATGAAATTTTCCACGCTCATAGATAAGAGCAATAATAGGCTGTGCTAAAATCATGAGTCCCACAGCTGAGGGAAGAGTTAAAAAAAGGGCCAGTCGCAAGGCACGGGCAAGAGTGGATCGAAATTTGCTCAAATCCCCTAGGGCAGCAATCCTTGAAACGAGGGGTAAGGTTACTGTTGCAATAGCTACGCCGAAAACACCAAGGGGTAATTGCATGAGACGAAAGGCATACGAGAGCCAGCTTACAGGACCATCTCCGAGGTAGGAGGCAAAAATACTATTGACCATCACATTAATCTGAACAGCACTTGCAGCAATCACTGCAGGTAACATTAGAAGGAGAACCTGTTTTACTCCTGGATCACGCCATTGAAAATCAAGAACCAGACGAAACCCAGCTTGGGATAAACTGGGAAATTGTACTATCAACTGCAGCAACCCTCCAAGCAAGGTTCCAAGAGCTAACCCAGTTAAGGCTCGCTCTCCAAAGTGAGGATCACAATACCAACCAAAGGCAACACCTCCAATAATCGATCCCAAATTAAAAAAACTCGAGGCAAGGGCTGGTGCAGTAAAAATATTTTTTGCATTGAGCATCCCCATAACCAGAGCGGCAAGTGAGACGAGCAAAATAAAGGGATACATCACCTTAGTTAGAAAAATAGTGAGTTCTGCTTTTTCTGGAGCAAAACCAGGAGCAAGAATTGCAATAAGCTGTGGTGCAAAAAAAATCCCAAGCAGCGTGATGAGACTCATAAACAGAGTCGTTAGGGTGATCATCTTGGAAGCCAATTTCCAGGCTGCTACATCACCATGTTTTGCAATTTCCTGAGAAAAAACAGTGACAAAGGCCGTTGACAAAGCCCCCTCGGCAAAAAGATCTCGTAGCAAGTTGGGAGCTCGAAATGCAGTAATAAAAGCATCCATCCCGCGCCCTGCACCAAAGAGTCCTGCAAAAATGAGTTCGCGCACCAGACCAAGCAAGCGACTGAGCATCACAGCCCCAGCAACAATACCTGCTGCACGCGTATTAAGATGTTCTGTTTCCATTCACGTTTTGAAGTTTCAATCAATGGTGCAATGCCACCAGCTCACTTGAGGTCACACGAACGACCTCTTCTACTGAGGTAACTCCTTGAGCTACTTTTTGCCAACCATCGAGACGTAGCGGCACCATTCCATCTTGTATTGCTTGTGCCATAAAATCTTTTCCGGTTGCTCTTTTTTGAATGAGCTCTTGAAGATCAGAGGTCATGGGACAAATTTCCATAATTGCGAGTCGGCCAGCATAACCGGTTTGACGGCATTGGTCGCAACCAACCGGCTGACGAATACCTGCTTTAAGCTCGAGGGGAAACCCAATTTTTTTTAATTCCTCATCCGTAATTTCTGAGGGCTTAGAACAATGTGGGCAAAGTTTGCGTACGAGCCGTTGAGCAAGAAAAGCTCGGACAGAAGAGCCCACTAAGAAGGGTTCTACCCCCATATCTAAAAGTCGTGTGATACCACCAACAGCATCATTGGTATGAAGGGTGCTAAAGACTAAGTGTCCGGTCAATGCAGCACGAATGGCAATATCTGCAGTTTCTGCATCACGCATTTCACCAACCATGATGACATTTGGATCTCCACGAAGAATGCTTCTTAGAGCATTTGCAAAGGTCAAATCGATTTCCGGCTTCACTGCGATTTGGATGACACCATCTAACTTATGCTCGACGGGATCCTCAATGGTTACAATACGACGTTCTTTAACATTGAGATGGCTTAAAAAAGTATACAGTGAAGTACTCTTTCCGCATCCCGTCGGTCCTGTTACTAGAACAATCCCGTTGGACATCGAAACAAGCTCACGAATGCGACGTTCAATACCAGCTTCCAAACCGAGGCGCTTAAAATCAAATCGTTCTTGTCCCAAAAGACGTAGGCTTACATTCTCTCCATGAACGCATGGGATCGTTGCCACACGAACATCGATTGATTGACCTCCATGCTCGAGCGCAATACGCCCATCTTGAGGCAAGCGGCGCTCAGCAATATCCAGTCCAGCCATAATTTTAAGACGGGATATCACCGAATCTTGAAACATTTTAATACGTGGAGGAACAGGTGCTTCATGTAAGACTCCATCGATGCGATAGCGAATACGCAGGTCTTTTCCAAGCGGCTCAAAATGAATATCTGTGGCCGATTGTTCGAGTGCCTCACGAAGAATTTGATTCACAAATTTCATAACAGAGGCTTCTGTATCCTCTTCATCAACCACATTGACCTCCTCTTTTGAGTTGGAGAGCACCTCCTCTTCACGCCCTTCCATAAGCTCCTCGAAGGTCTCTGCACCGACACCATAGGTCGATTTAATAACATCGGTCAGTCGTCGACGCGTGGTCATGACAAAACGAATGGAACCGTAATGATACATCGTAAGAACTTTCCATGCAGCATAATCAAAAGGATCAAAGGTAAAGAGTCGGAGTTCTTTTTCTGGGGCAACAAGATCTTCATGGTCACAAATCACATTAAACCCTAATGCCAAACGAGCAGGAAAACGGTCTCTCACATGGGGCGACGGGCTCAGTTCCCCTTCCTCTCTCCATTCCATTCCAAAAAACTGAGCAACTTCAAAAAGAAAGTCTCGCTCCGCAACAAGGCCCGTATCAAGGACTGCTCCGATGAGTGAGCACTGAGAGAAGCCTGCCTGCTCTAATGCTTTTTTTAAAGCATCAGAGTCGGAGCAACCGACTTTTTGAGCGATGAACAAAAGTTGAGAGGCTAGACCTTGAGGTGTGGTAGGAGATAAAACGGACTGTTGCTCAAGTGAGACGGAATCAGAAGACATGGAGAAGAGCCTATTTTAAAGGTGGGGGATATTACAGTTCATAGTTTCTTGTTAATCATTCGTTGACACATGTAACGAACGAAAACTACCCCTTTTTTTTATAAATGCAAATGGAAGATCCTATGAACAAGTGAAAGGAAAAGATTTATAGTGAATTAACCTGCATATTTCATACTGATCGATAATCGATTCGCTTTTTTAGAAAAAACGATTACTCTTCATCATCGATTTATGCTTTGTAGAAACTCCCCTCTTCCTCCTTTATTTGGCCTTACCGTGCGCCTTGGTTCTATCTCTCTTCTATTTTACTTGTTTACTTCGATTTTCCCTATCTCCCTGGCAAGCAGCCTAGAAAGATCACCAACAAGCTCCCAGGAACTCTCTCCAACCCTTCTTACGATCTCTCAAAAATTCCTTTGTGATCGTCAAGCTTCCAGCCAGTCATCCCAAGATACTAATCTCATCTCTCCCCCTCTTTCCACCGTTGAGAGCAATGATCCATGGGCTCCCCTCAAAATCACCGTAAGCCCTGAACCCAATATTGGTCCCATTCCTCATTGGGCACTCCCCCCACACATTGACAAGGAATCCTCTTCGGTAGAAATACCTATTCCTCCTCTTGCTGAGCAAACTGATATTGAAAATTTTGCCATCACGATCAATTTTATGGATATGGGAGATGGTGGGCCTTTGATTGAAAAACAAAGTAAGAATGAGGCCTTCCCAACATTACTCTACAGTGGCCTAGGAATCAATGGACCAGCCCTTGGAATGAACTCTCGTACGATTACTATTCCCAATGATCTGGCTATGGATGGAGGAAAAATCATTGTGCGCCATGTGGGGCGATTTGAGCAGCTTAACTCTATTACCCTTCGCCCT
>WBXG01000061.1 GCA_008932965.1 Verrucomicrobiota bacterium | reverse complement strand
GTGGGTAAAGGCGTTTTCTAAAACACCTCGAATGGCATTGATTTACGAGCTAACGTCAATGAAGAAAGATATTTTTTTATTCCAGTCTTAAAAATAGGCGTTACCCTTCACTCTTCACTCTTTACTGATCTCCTATTTTCTCTATGCCTGCTTCCTTCCGCGATTACTATGAAATTTTAGGTGTTTCTAAATCGGCAACCGCCGATGAAATTAAAAGTGCTTTTCGCAAGCTTGCACGAAAGCATCATCCAGATTTAGCCAAAGATAAAAAAGCAGCTGAAGAAAAATTTAAGGAGATCAATGAAGCTTACGAGGTTCTAAGTAATTCAGAAAATAGAAAGAAATATGATTCCTATGGAGCTAATTGGTCTCAAGCAACCTCTAGAAGGCCTTCCGGAGCTGCTGGAGGTAGACCAGGTGAGTTTCATGGGATGGGTGGTTTTGATGGAACGGGAGAGGAATTTCATTTTGGAGGAACAGGATATAGCGACTTTTTTGAGCAATTTTTCGGCACTCGTCGTGGTGGGATGAATTATGGTGGATTTGAAGAAGCTCCCCAACGTGGAAATGATGTCGAAGCAGATATTCTTGTTCCACTAGAGGAGGTGCTCCATGGGGCTACACGCCAGATTTCCTTTAAAAAAGGGCCCTCACAAAAAATACAGACCTACACCATTAAAATTCCCCAAGGTGTTCATGAGGGCCAACGTATTCGACTTGCTGGCCAAGGTGGATCAGGGGGAGCTCGTGGCACGGCTGGAGATCTGTATCTTCGAGTCAAGTTACAGCAGCATCCTGATTTTTCTTTTGAGGGAAGTAGTATTTACCACGACTTAGAAATTCCTGCCTGGCAAGCTGTCCTTGGTGGAGAGCTTATGATTCCTACTCCTGATGGTCGTGCAAAATTAAAAATTCCTCCAGGTACAGAAAACGGAAAAAAATTTCGTATTCCTAAGAGAGGTCTTCCTGAAAAGTCAGGAGGACGTGGTGACTTTTTTGCTGTGATCAGCATCAAAATCCCTTCCACCATTTCGGAGGAAGAAAAAGGATTGTGGGAGAAATTACGAGACTTCACTCACGCGTGAGCACCCATCAGCCTTCGCGGCGCCTTGCGACGAACCAGCATGAAATATCTGGGCTAACCCGAATACTTATCTTTTGTTTTTTTTAGGTTTTCCCTTCGTGAATCCTCTTTTTCGCTTGGGTGCTGGCTCTATTAGTTGAGGCAAGGGGGCATTGCGCGTGAGATAGAGCTGTCCAATGGAAAAAAGATTTTGTGTCGTCCAATAGAGTGCTAATGCCGAAGCAAAGTTGTAACAGAAAAACAAGAAAATCAGCGGCATGAAATACATCACCCTCTGTTGTGCTGGATCCCCTCCTTTGGGTGAAAGAGACATTTGCCAGAGCATTGTGCCTGCCATAATAATCGGTAAAAGATTGATGGGATAATGGAGAAAATGAGCAATGGTATCGGGCTGTGAAAGATCATGAATCCAAAGAAAATGGCTATTACGAAGCTCAATAGCTGTTCCCAACATGGAATAAAAACCAAAGAAAACAGGAATTTGAACAAGCATCGGTAGGCACCCTCCAAAAGGATTGACTCCATATTGCTTATAGAGCTTCATGAGCTCTTCGTTCATCTTGGTGGGATTATCTTTATATTTGGCACGCAGCTCTGTCATGCGCGGAGAAAGAAGCTGCATCTGCTTCATGGAGCTGGTGGCCTTATTTTGAATTGGCCAGAGAAGGAGCTTAATGAGCAGCGTTAAGACAATAATTGCAGCAGCGTAGTTGCCGAGGATTTGTTTTAAATGATTCATCGCCCAAAGCAAAAATTCGGAAACAAGGTGAAATGTTCCAAAGTTCATAACACTTTGCTGATTATCGCCCAATTTTTCTAATGCTCCAAAATCCTTGGGTCCTGAAAAAATGGTATAGTGCTCTGTTATAGATGAGCCTGGAGCAAGATGAAGCGGCTCTAAAATAAAACCACCTTCGATTCCATAAATGATTTTCCCATTAGCTGTTTTCGGAATGAGAGGATCTTCAAAACGTGCAGACCAGACAGAGGAGTGCACTTCCTTGTTTTGTGCCGTTAGAATAGTACAGAAATATTGGCTGGTGACAGCGGTCCAGCTAATATCAGGATTTTTTATTTGATAGAGGGGTCGGGCAGGATGGGTTTCAATGCCAACAATAGGAATCATTCCTGATGAAAACCAATTCACATCAATGGTCGTCATCTTTCCTTTGCTCAACCAATCAAAGCGCGTGTAGTTAGGAGCATCGGTAGTATGTACAGGAGAGGCTCCTCCACAGGATAAATAATAGGAGGGAACTTCAAGGGGTGTTGATCCTTCATTCTCAAAGGTCAGATCAAATCCAACGGTGTACTCTGCTGGTGAACCCGCCGTTTGTGGGAGTGAGAAATTTTTTGTGATGATCAGACCATTGGATTCAGATCGCTTAAAGGAGACCTTTCCCGCTGCTTTATCTGTGGTCATTACAAAGCCGTTCACTGTCTTAATAAGATCTCCTGATTTTTCTCCTAATGCTCCTATGGGCATTGGGGAAAGGTTATTGAGCTGAAGACTATGAGCTTTTTCTCCCAAATGAAGAAAGAGAGTAATGGTTTGAATACCTCCACTATTATCAGAGAAGAGATATTCGGCCTTGGAAGTATCAAAGGTCTCTTGACGTGCTTTCAACTCAGGAATGTTCTCCGATACTGGAGTAGAGGCAGCTGATAGTGCTTCATTTGGAGTAACGATGGAGGAAGGGGCTGGAGAAACTAGCTCCTTTTTTGATGCCTCCTGTGCAGGCAGAAAGTGATTAGTGTAATACCACTGCCAGCCAATAAGGCCTGCAATGGAGAGTGCAATAGCGATCCAAGTAGTACGGTCAAACATAGTAAAAATAAAGAGAGCGGTTTAGTCTATCCGATGAGGTTACAATCACGAAGAAAATTATCCTAAAACGTGCATGAAAACAGAAAATCGGATCTATGAAACATCCGGGTTAAGAATCTTTTTCCGGTACTGGATCATAACCGCCACTGCCCCAGGGATGGCAGCTCAGAAGACGCTGGAGCCCTAGAATCAAACCACGCTTGGGTCCATGTTGTTTCAGTGCTTCAATCCAATAGCGAGAACAACTAGGTGCATGGCGGCAGCCACAACCTGGGCCACCCAGGGTATGAAAGAGTGGCGAGAGAATCCATCGATAAAGGAGTGCAGGAAGCTGAAGAAGGAAAACCATAGGAATCACATCGTGATTGTTTAAAAAAGAGAAAGTTTTTTTGAAAGACGATACCATTCCTCACGCAGTTGAGCAAAGCTGGCTGACGCTGCTTGAGGAGTTGCAATGAAGACGAGCCAGAGACCCGGAAGAACATGCATCCGTTCCAATCGATAGAGTTCACGTAAACGACGCTTCACACGATTACGCACCACAGCATTTCCAACACGTCGGGAAACAATAAATCCTCCTTTTGAGAAGGGGTCAGTTCCGTTATTGGGATATTTTAAAGCTATTGTATCTTGCTCCTCCAATAGTTGGGGAAGCGATAAGGGCACTGACTCTTTTTTTAAACACGAGAGACGAAAAAGAGGACCCCAGGCAGAAATCCCATAATCACGAACAGCCTTAAATTGGAGACTGGAGCTAAGAGAAGCGTTTCGTGGAAAGGTCACATCACTAGGAGCCTGTTTTTCAAATGTTGATTTTTCAATCTTAAACATGAATGGAAAAGAGAACCCAAGCCCGAATTTTTTATACTAATCGTGACGTGGAGATCGCAAAAGCAGATGAGGTAAGGCATACGACCATTTAACACTGGGCTGTATGTATACATCCTTCCCCAAGTCTAAATGAGGAGAGTATAAAGCCTGCTTAAGCTTCCGTATGACGTTTGAAATGAATCTCAACGCCTTTTGGCAAAAGCCGTACACGTCCGTGTCGACGACGACGACTTAAAATAGCGCGACCATTTTTAGTGGCCATGCGTGCACGAAAGCCAAATTGCTGTTTTCTGGTTCGCTTAGATGGTTGGTAGGTGCGCTTCATCGTAAAAAAAAGTTGGTGAGGGAGAGTGCCATAGAATAACTGTGCCGTCAATCATTATAGTCAAATTACTTTGAAACGAAACTTCAGAAAGGAACATCGAAATTCTGTATTGTCGATGGAACTAAAAAAGGGGACCCTCCTATCCGTTAATGAGTGGTCTGTTGATACCATTCCACAAATTTTGGAATGCCAATCTCAATAGGTGTTTTAGGATTATATCCTAAAAATTGTTGAGCCTTGCTAATCTGAGCATAGGTTAATGGCATGTCCCCTTTTTGCTCGGGATGCTCTTCAATAATAGCGGTGCGGCCAACAGCTTTTTCAATCAATGCAATGAGCTCTGTGAGTGATGTGGTTTTATGTCCTCCTAAATTAAAAATATCAAAACTTTTTTTGTCATAGCTGATAGCTCCTATCACTCCTTGGACAATATCATCAATGTAAGTATAGTCGCGGCGGGTAGAGCCATCTCCAAATTTTTTAATGGGGCGACCGAGTGTGATGGCATGAGTAAAAGCATGAATAGCTAAGTCAGGGCGCTGTCCAGGTCCGTAGACAGTGAAAAAGCGAAGAGAGACTGTTTTCATTCCGTAGAGATAAGAAAAATTACCGCAGAGCTGCTCTCCTGCAAGCTTGGTTGCTGCATAGGGACTCAATGTTTGTGGAAGTGCTAATTCCTCATGAAACGGGACTGTTGTGGCAAGACCATAAACAGAGGAGCTAGAAGCAAAAATCATCCGTTCACATCCACAAAGACGAGCTGCCTCAAGCACATGAAAAGTACCATTGACATTTGTCTCGAGATATAATTTGGGATGAAGAATTGAAGGTCTCACTCCAGCCCGTGCCGCAAGATGAATGGTTACTTCTGGACGAGCTTTGGAAAAAATTTCTTGGACAGCAGCTTCATCACGTAAATCTCCCTCAACGATTGCAACATGATTCGCTATATCTGCAAGATTGCTTCGTTTGATCGCAGGATTATAAAAATCATTGAAGTCATCGAGTACAGTAACTTGATGCCCTTCTAGGAGCAAAGCCCTAACGAGGTGTGACCCAATAAAACCAGCTCCTCCAGTAACAAGTATTTTCATGAAAAGAAGGAACTCTTTTAATCAGCTATTCTGGAGGGTTCCAAAATGCTATGGCTAGATTTTATTGATCGCACTACGCAATAAAGAAGCCCCAGATTTCAATGCATGATCGAGATGAGAAGAGGCTTTGCCAAGGAGTGAATGTGCTTCGTTGTGTAATGAAGCACGAGCTTCCTGCGTGGCTTTGGAACTAGTTTTGATTCCCTTGCGCAGTAGCGATGCAGCTTTATCGACAAGCTTGAGAGCCTCTTTTGCAACTTTATCTTCAGCTGGAGAAAGACTAGATTTTTTCTTTACAACTTTTTTCTTTAAACTGGTCTTCGCAGGTTTTTTGCTGAGTGTTTTTTTAACGCTTTTAACAGCAGGCTTCTTCTTAACAATAGTCGATTTTTTTGTAGGAGTAGGCATTTGTTGAGACTATCATTCCTTGACTCTTTGCCAAGAACGTAATCTTCCAATAAAGAAAAAAATTCCTCTTAATTCATCTCTTCTATTTGCTTGGTTCTTATGAAATTATTAAAATAATCCTATTTTTCAAATGCAACAAGGAATCCCCAATGACAAAAATCAGCGACCTGTTTTAAAAAAACAGGTTTATCGCACCTGGGTTGAGATTGATCGCAGAGCTTTTCGTCATAATCTTCGAGTGATCAAGCAGCATGCTCCTGATGCAACTATTATCGCGGTAGTTAAAGCTGACGCCTATGGTCATGGAATACAAGAAGTCGTCACTGCTATTAGCAAGCAAGTCAATTATTTTGCAGTTGCCTCTCTCGAAGAGGCATTAATAATCGAAGCAATCGATCACACTCATCCAATCATGTTACTGAGCGCCGCATTACCATCCGAGTATTCTGCGATTGCCGAGCATGGTTTTATTCCAACGATTTCTTCCTACGAAGAGGCACGTCGTTTTGCTAAGGTCGCACCAGTGGGTGCCTTGATTCATTTTAAAATCAATACCGGCATGGGACGCCTTGGAGCATTTTATGAGACTGCCGAAAAAACATTAAAAAAAATTTGCCGACTTCCCCTCACCATTCAAAGCATCTCAACACACCTTCCATCTGCTGACTCTGACCTCGGTTATACGCGCCAGCAGATCCGATTGTTTAGAAAAACAATGATTCCTTTACTGGCATTAGCTCCTCATGCTGAGATCCATTTTCTTAATTCAGCAGGTCTATTGCGTTTTCCACAAGAAGCTCACGAGACAGTGCGTCTTGGACTCCTGCTTTATGGGGTTGCCCCTCTGCCTCGATTTCAAAAATTACTCCGTCCTGCAATGACCTGGAAAGCCACTATTTGCTTTATTCACAAGCTCCCCAAGGGGAGCACGGTGAGCTATGGGAGGACCTACTGTGCTCCCCGTGATATCAGAGTAGCTATTTTACCTGTTGGCTATGGTGATGGATATCCGCGGCAGGTTTCAGGAAATGGGGCTTTCGTGCTGATTCAAGGAAAACGGGCTCCTATATTAGGACGTGTGACCATGGATCAGATTGTTGTCGATGTCACTTCTATTGCCAACGTGAAGGTTGGTGATGAGGCTGTACTTATTGGCAAACAAGGAAAACATGAAATCACAGCCACTGAACTTGCTGCCAAAGCTAATACTATTAGCTGGCACCTTTTTACGGGTATTACCAACCGTGTTCATCGCTGTTATCATGGATAGAGGAATATTTCATGGTTCGTTTTCCAACGAGTTGGCTCTTTACTTGTGTCAATCTCTCTGTTAACCATATGTGCTGTTTTTTGCGCGGGTATAGCATAGTGGTAATGTTCCAGCCTTCCAAGCTGGCCAGGAGGGTTCGATTCCCTCTACCCGCTCCAGAGTTTTTTTATTTACTCCATGAAGCGTAACATTGCTGAGCTTCTCGGGCGAGCCACACGAGCCCTGAAAAAAGCCTCTCTATGATCCACTGGGATTGTTCTATGAATTCTCCAAGATTGCATAAGAACTGCTCCAAAAATCCTCTGCTACTCACATAAGGTGCAGTAATGAGCAAGAAAAGGGTCACAAGCAAAAGATTGATTCCATAGATGATGATCATGGAAAAAAAGGTACCCCCATAATGAACATCCGGTTGACCTTGAAATAGAAAGAGGCAAGTAAAAGTCAGGTGGAAAGCCCATGTGAAGCCGAGCAACAAGAACATCACCCATTGAAAAGGAGTCATCTCCATAAAAAGTGTTGCTACTCCATAGATAGAGATCACAAGCAAACTATACACAGGAAAAAAATAAGGGGCTAAAGCAATCCAGGTATTGACCCGATCAGTGAGGATGTGTCCCCCTTGCGTACTGACATAAAATTTTTCCTGCACTGTTCCTCCAAAAAGCTTTACCCAAATAGCATGGGTACACTCATGTCCATAAACATAGGGCCAAAGCAGCCATGCACGCGGCAAGAGCCAAAATGCGAATCCCCATAAAACAATACCTGCTAAAAAAAAGAGACACCCCTGCGTATCCAGTAATCCATGATGCAAAGAAAATCCTAAAGTCTCCAAAAATGTTTTCGTCAGCACCCAAACAAAAGGAACAAGGAAGAGAGCAACAATGAACTTAACCCATGTTTTTGGAACCATGTTGGAAACAAGTAAAGAGTAACGGGTGATGAGTAATGTGTAATGAGTGTTAGCCCAAATATTTCATACTGATCGTAACAAGGAGGCTGTGAAGGCTTATGGGAGAAGGCAGGAGGGCATTTTCATACCGATCACCCATTACTCATTATAGAGATGAGCTACAGGCGCATCCCTAGGCCCTTCCCATATATTCACCACTGCGCGTGTCGACCTTGATGATTTCCCCTTCTTTTATGAAAAGAGGAACATTAATGGACTTTCCAGTTTCTAAGATCGCAGGCTTCATGACATTACCAGAGGAGTCGCCACGCAGGCCCTCAGGAGATTCTACAACCTTGAGGTTAGCACTTGGAGGAAGCTCTACAGAAACAGCACGTCCTTCAACATAGAGGATTTCAGCACTCATCCCCTCTGAAAGATAATCTTTGGCATCACCAATAAAATCTTTTTGGAGGGTGATAGTCTCAAAGGTTGCTGGATCCATGAAATGAAAACCTTCTTGATCCTGATAGCTGAACTCTAATGTAGTTCGAGAAACATCGACTAATTCTACTTTTTCTGTGGATGAAAAGCGGATGTCAGCTGATTTACCCGTGCCGATGTAGCGAATGATACACTGTACAAATGCGCGAAGATTACCAGGAGTGCGGTGGGTAACTTCAAGAACAATAGCAGCATTACTATTGTATTTGATTGCCATTCCTTTGCGAAGATCGTTTGCGAGTGCCATAGAAAATTAAAAAGTTGATTTCAAAAAAATGAAGATAGTGCCAGCTCCTCCATGAGGAAATAAAAAAACGAATCTTACAAAACTCTCCATTTAAAAAGATCTTGAGAATCGATGAGGCCAACAACTTTTTCAGTTGCATCAACAACAATGAGATCTTCAATACGATGATGTTCTAAAATAGCCAACACATCGGCAGCGATTTTATCTTGATCAATAGTAATGGGAGAGGTGGTCATTAGCGCACCAACGGGATAATCATTGAAATCTTTTCCGGAGGTGAAGTGCCGTACAAAATCTCCATGGGTAAAAATACCTGCCAATGTGCCATCAGGATGAGTAATAATGGCAGCCCCAAGCTTCTTGGCAGTGAGTTCTTTTAACGTTGCAGAGACAGAAGTCTCTGGTTTAACGACGACCACCTCTGAGAGAGGGCGCATCATATTACGAACACGTAATAAAATAGAACGTCCCAAATGGCCTGCAGGATGAAAGCGAGCAAAATTTTCACGTGTAAAACCACGTGCTTCTAAAAGTACCATGGCTAAAGCATCTCCCAATGCTACCATGACGGTTGTGCTTGAAGTGGGTGCTAAATTATAAGGGCATGCCTCTTGAGAAACAGAAACATCCAGAACGATATCACTCGATTTTGCTAAGGTAGAGCCGAGATTCCCGGTTAAAGCAATACGACGAGCATCAAAATGTGCTAGGGAAGGAAGAAGATTCAGCAATTCTGCCGTTTCACCACTGTAGCTGAGTAACAAAAAAAGATCCCCATCACAAACAACCCCCAGATCGCCATGGAGTGCATTTAAAGAATTGAGCACAACAGTAGGAGCTCCTGTGCTCGTCAATGTTGCTGCAATTTTTTCACCAATATGACCCGATTTGCCAACACCAATAACAATGATTTTTCCACGAGATGTGATTGTTGTAAGGAGCAATCCGATTGCTTTTTCAAAATTGTGATCAAGTCGTTTTGCAAGGAGGGAGACCTCCTCTGATTCAATGGTGAGAACACGACGTGCTCGTTCAAGATAATCCATAAAGACATGGTGGTTTAAAATGCTCCAAGGATCAACGCTGAAGAGATTGTTTTGATATTTTCTTAAAATTCAGATATCACCCAGCCCTGATACCTCCTAATGATCGTGATCTCCTCGTCACGATGAGTATGATATATGCGGGCTAATTCCCTTTTTAGACCCACTTAGGATTATCTCATTGAGTCATCTCCATACTTACCCCATTTGATAGCCTCCTCTGATTTATTCTCAGCTACTGCGCTGGCAGCATGTTGATAACAAAAGATTGCATGCTCTAAGCTTCTCACGGTTTCTTTATTAGGATTACCCTTATTATTCTCTTT
>WBXG01000060.1 GCA_008932965.1 Verrucomicrobiota bacterium | reverse complement strand
GTCTCGAATTGTGATTTGGGCAGTATGAAACATACAGCCCGGCATCCCAATCCTTCGTCCGCCTTGTACTAATAAGCTTTGCACGGCGCCTCATAACGATTCAGTATGAAATATCCGGGCTAGCCCGGCCAAATGATCGATGTTCAACTCAAAAAAGGAATTTATCTTCCAAGTGCTGCTCTCTGGCTTGATCCCAAGAAAACTGTTCCCTTAGGAGTGGTGACCCATGCTCACAGTGATCATGCAGGCTGGCATCGGGAGACCATTGCAACCCCTACAACAATAGCACTCATGAAGGCTAGGAAAGCTGCTCCCACTCGCACCATCATTCATGAATTGCCCTACTTTACTCCTTGGGAGAGATCTCATACTCGAATTACCCTTATTCCAGCAGGTCATGTTTTAGGATCTGCTCAGGTCCTTGTGGAAACGGAGGAGGGGAGTCTTCTTTATACAGGAGATTTTAAGAGAAGGGAGAGTCTCACTTGCGAGGATTCCACAACACGGAAGGCAGAAACACTTATCATCGAGTCGACCTTTGGACTACCTCGCTATTCCTTTCCTCCAGTTGAGCAGACGCATCAGAGAATTATTGATTTCTGTCATAGGACCCTCGAGTCTCAAGAAAATCCCGTTCTGCTCGCCTATTCTCTGGGTAAAGCTCAAGAACTCATGGCAATTTTGGATCGAGCTAGCATTCATCCTGTGGTTCATGAATCTGTGGCTAGGATCAGTGCCGTCTACGAAGAGTATGGTATTGATCTCGGTTCTTATAGCGTGTGGGATAAGGTTAATCATGAGCAGAGAGTATTGATTCTTCCTCCCAATATCCGCTCTTCATTATCCTCACTTAAAAAAATTCGCTCTGCTATCATCAGTGGGTGGGCAGTGAATGAGGGAGCGATCTATCGCTACCAATGTGATGAGGCTTTTCCTCTATCAGACCATGCAGATCATGGGGAGCTCATTGAGCATGTTGAAGAAGTCGAAGCTCAAAAAGTTTATACTGTACATGGCTACACAGAAGAATTCGCAAGGGATCTCAGATATTTAGGGATCGATGCTCTTGCTTTGGGAGGAGTCAATCAACTGGAATTGCTCTTGTGAGAGGGGGAGAGCCCGCATATTTCATGCGGGCTAAACAGGGAGTAATTTGTTCGGTGATTCTAGTAGCAACCTAAGCGCTGATAAGTACTCAGCAGCCACAGCTCCATCTACCACACGATGATCACCACTGAGCGTTATGGAGAGACGTTGTCCCACGACAATCTGATCTTGAGCATCGACAACCGGTTTTTTGACAATGGCCCCCACTGCTAAAATAGCTGCTTGAGGAGGGTTAATAATGGCACAAAACTCATTGATACCATAGGCCCCAAGATTAGAAACGGTGATCGTGCCACCTGAAAATTCCTCGGGTCTTAATTTTTTTTCGCGTGCCCGTATGGCAAGGTCTTTAACAGCAGCACTGATTTCTGGAAGGGATTTGAGGTGAGCATCGCGAATCACGGGAGTGACAAGTCCCTCCTCCACAGCAATAGCAACGCAGAGGTTCACACTTTCATATTGAAAAATAGAGGTGAGGCCAAAAGCAGCATTGATCTTCGGCTTCTCCATAGCGGCACGAGCGACAGCTAGGAGGACAAGGTCATTGAAAGTAATTTTATTTCCTAATGTATTGAATTCTTTTCGAAAGGCAACCATTGGGGCAGCATCGATTTCGATGGAGAGATAAAAATGGGGGATTTGTGTTTTGCTTGCTAAGAGACGTTGAGCAATAATCTGCCGCATGTTGGTTAGCGGAATTTCACTATGTGGATTTCCGCTAATCGGTGTGGGGAGGATCGAAGAACTCGAAGCCGAACCAGTAGAGGTCGGTATTGGAGTAAGGGGAGCATGAATCACATCAGCAGCAATAATTCTTCCACCAGGACCGGTTCCTTTTCCTGCAACTGTTTCCAAACGAAGACCACGCTCTGCCGCAATTTTGCGAGCAAGAGGAGAGACTTTGATCCGAATCGAAGAGATTGTGGTGTTGCTGGGAACCGCTTGCCGAGAAGATCCTGGAGTGATGGCTGGAGGGGTAAGGGAGGTTGAAGTAGAAGAAGTGGGGGCTGTTGGAGGCGACGTTGATGGACTTCTCTCTGTGAGGGTTTCATTTTTCCCTAAAATAAAAGCAATCGGAGCTCCTACGGCCACTTTTGCTCCTTCCTCAACAAAAAGTTCAGAGAGGATTCCTTCTTCAAAGGCCTCCATTTCCATGGTGGCTTTATCGGTTTCTACTTCTGCAAGAAGATCACCAATGTCAATGGGATCTCCCTTTTGTTTGCACCAGCGAAGGAGGGTTCCTTCAGTCATCGTATCGCTTAACTTGGGCATCGTGATTTCAGGCATACTATAAAGAGGGTAAGTGTTCTAAAAAAGGGTTAATGCTTTGTTAACAATACGCTCAGGAGTCGGTAACTGCAATTTTTCAAGGGGCATACTATAAATAGCAGGAGCATCTAGGGCCGTAACTCGAAGAATGGGGGCATCGAGTTCATCAAAAGCTTTCTCGGCAATAGTAGCGGCAATTTGCGAGCTAATACCACAGAAAGGTTTGTTTTCATCGATAAGAACAACACGGTGTGTTTTAGCTACAGAATTCAATATGGCCTCTTCATCCAGAGGACGGATCGAACGCAGGTCGATGACTTCAGCAGAGATTCCATGCTCCGCTTGGAGAATGACAGCTGCCTCTAGGGCGGTTAAGACAGCACGTCCATAGGTGATAAAGGAGATATCAGTTCCCTCACGTTTACAATCAGCAACACCAAGAGGAATGGTATAGGAGCCTTCTGGAACTTCTCCTGTAGTGCCATAAAGAAGTGTGTTTTCCATAAAACAAACCGTGTCATTATCTCGAATCGAGGCAATCATCAGGCCTTTGGCATCATAAGGGGTAGCCGGACAGACAACCTTGAGGCCAGGAGTATTAGCAATCAGGTTTTCGGGGGTATGGGAATGTGTAGCACCGACACTAGTCCCTCCATTGGCAGGTCCACGAATGACCATCGGAACATTAATAAGACCCCCTGACATATAACGAACACACCCTGCATTGTTGATGATTTGATCAAATCCAACATAGGCAAAACTCCAGAACATCAATTCCACTACTGGCCGAAGCCCCATCATGGCCGCTCCAACACCCAGTCCTAAAAAAGCAGCTTCACTAATAGGAGTGTCAATGACCCGCTTAGAACCAAATCGTTCCCAAAGTCCCTCTGTAACCTTGTAGGCGCCGTTGTATTCAGCAACTTCCTCTCCCATTAAGAAAACAGACTCATCACGGGAAAGCTCTTCGGCGAAGGCTTCGTTGAGGGCTTTGCGGTAGGTGATCAGGGGCATGGCTATTAAAAAAGACGTAAAAATTCAAATAAGGAACAAGTCACGATACTGTAAATTTTCTTAGGAGAGATCACTAAAAAAATGGACACCTGTTCGTCCTGCGTCACTTGCAGAATCGACTTCTGAATAGATATCGGTGAAGATGCTTGATGGTTCTGGCCAAGGACTAGCTTCGGCAAAGGCAACCGAGGCAGCAGCCTCCTCTTTTGCAGCCCTATCGATCGACTCTAGCATCGATTCAGTAAGGATTCCCTCCTCGATAAGCTGATGTTGCCAACAGGAAATAGGGTCATGATTTTTTTTATACTGTTCAATTTCTTCAGCAGTTCGATATTTTTTGTGATTGGCATCCGCAATAGAATGACCGTAATAGCGATAGGTTTTAATTTCTAAAAGAACAGGATGTAAGGTCGTTCGAGCCTCTTCCATGGAGGCATGAAGGGTCGCTCTTAGTTCATAAAAATGAGAGCCATTAACCACACTCCATTTCATGTTGAAGCCAGCAGCTCTTTCTGCAAGGCAGTCGGCGATGGCAGAGGAGCGTTCCAAGCTCGTTCCCATCGAATAGCCATTATTCTCAATAATAAAAACAATGGGAAGATCCCAAAGCGAGGCAAGATTGAGTGATTCGGCAACGACACCTTGATTAACAGCTCCATCACCAAGGAAACAGAGGGCACACCCAGGAATATTTTTGTATTTCAAGGCAAAGGCTAATCCAAGACCGAGTGGGACCTGGCCAGCAACGATTCCGTGACCGCCCCAGTAGTGTTTGTCTGGAGCAAAAAAATGCATCGACCCTCCCTTACCTTTAGAGCACCCCGTGGCTTTGCCAAAGAGTTCTGCCATGCATTCCTCCATGCTCATTCCAACAGCCAACGCATGGCCATGGTCGCGATAAGCCGTAATCATTTCATCATGGCCATTCATGAACGAAGCAGCACCGACGGCAACTGATTCCTGACCAATATAGAGATGGAGAAATCCCCCCATCTTTCCCTGATTATAGAACTTAAGTGCTTGCTGCTCAAAACGACGAATACGGAGCATCTCACGTAACGCAGCAATTTTTAGCTCGCTTGTGAACGCAAGGTTGATCGGGGCTTGTGCCACCTCTTTGGAATCTGGAGTAGTGGTTGTCATGAGTACATCAATTTTCTTAGGAATATGATTCTCAAGAAAGCGAAGGAGTATCGCGCATCTCAGCGCCAGAGGCAAATGGAATTATAGGTAACTGCCAAGGTGACTGACTCGAATAGCGTTAACCCGGATATTTCACACTAAATCTATTAGGCTTGTGGAAAGCTCCTCATTACTGCGTTGGTCTCGAATTGTGATTTGGGCAGTATGAGACATACAGCCCGACATCCCAATCCTTCGCCCGCCTTCTACTAATAAGCTTTGCACGGCGGCTCATGACACTTCAGTATGAAATATGCGGGTTAGTAAAGAAGACCTCCAAAGGCATCTGGCTTCTGCTCATGTGCGAGAGCTTTTAAAACGTGTGGATGAATTTTGTGTGAGTGCTCCTGAAATCACTTTTTGGGAGAAATTGCTGTAAGAGAAAAAATTTCTTAAAATTTGACAAATGGTATCATAGTGGTACCATAAACTGCATGCCAAGAAAGATTCGTCAACTGATTGCTGATCTAAAAAGAGCTGGTTTTGTTGATCGAGGAGGAAAAGGAAGTCATCGAAACTTCATTCATCGTTGCGGTGCGACTGTCACCATTTCAGGTAAAGAAGGAGACGATGCACTGCATTACAAAGAAAAAAATGTCAGGGAGGCTATTATGGAGGCAAAACAATGAAAAAAATTACTGCTAAAGATTATTTGAAAGTCATCGAATGGAGTGATGAAGATCGCTGCTTTATCGGCAGTGCGCCACCACTTATCGGTCGTTGCTGTGATGGAAAGACAGAGGCTGAAGTGATGAAGCAACTTATTATGATCGTCCAAGAATGGATTGATATTTACAACAAAGATGGGAAACCGCTTCCTCATCCAAGAAAAGAAAAATACAGTGGCAAATTCATGCTGCGAACAGGCGAAGAACTGCACCGTTTCTTGGCTATTTCTGCGCAGCAAGCTGGAGAGAGCTTAAATAATTTTATCGTGAAACGATTGCAATATTTGGCTTCGAGATAAATTCAAAGAGACAATATCGAAGAGATGCTATTTTCTCATCGCGTCAAACTCATCCAGAAGAATCTTTGTAGCTGATGCAATAACATCGTCTCGTCGAGGCGCTTCTTTTTGATCTTGGATAAAATAAATGACAACAACAATAGGTGCAGCATTTGGCGGCCAAATAATGCCAATGTCATTGGTAATTCCATAATCACCCGACCCTGTTTTATCAGCAACAATCCATCCTGTGGGGACACCAGCTCGAATTCGAGTATCGCCAGTGGTATTTTTCTTCATCCACGTGATGAGTTGATTTTGTTGTGGCAATCCTAAGGCAGTGCCAAGCGTTAGTTTTTGCAAACTATTTTCCATAGCAGCCGGAGTCGAAGTATCACGCAAATCGTCTGGGATTCCTGAATTGAGCTCAGGTTCCCAGCGCTCAAGTCTGAAAGTTAAATCACCAATGGAACGCGTAAAAGCAGTGACTGCTTGAGGTCCACCCAGTTTTTTCATGAGAAGATTTGCTGCATTGTTATCGCTGTAAGCAATAGCTGCTGCACAGAGGTCGCTGATAGTCATTCCGGTAGAGAGATAATTTTTAGTAATGGGTGCATAGCCCGATACCTCTACTTCTTTTTCCGTATAAATAATTTTTTGCTGCAATAAATTATTGTCAGTCATGCTCTGCTTTAGAATGGCTGCCACATCCATGACTTTGAAGGTGCTGCAAAATGGAAAGCGCTCTTGAGCTCGGTATTGGAGGCATTTATTATTGGATGTGTCGATGGCACACACGCCAATGCGCCCATGAGCAGCGGTTTCTAAGGTTGCTAATTTTTGTGGCAGTGACGTCGATGGATTTTGTTGAGCTATTGCAGGTATGCAAAGGCTCCTCAGAAAAAAGAGAGCAGCAACGAGTGGAAACAATTTTTTTAATGCAGAAAAAATCATGCCGCTTATTCTACACGTTCATCAATGGCCTCTCCAAAATAAATATTCTTAGATTTTATTTTACGATAATGATATGAGTGCTGACTCTTCTGTCCTAATCTGAATATTTTAATGAAAACTCCTCTTCGCGCTCTCATTTTTGATCTTGATGATACGCTCCTCGTTGATGAGGAAGTTTCTCAAGAGACGTTGAAAGCTGTCGCAGCGCATGTTGGCGCGTCATCTCAGCTTAAGCAGGAGGCATTCGCTACCACCGTGCGAGTTGTGGCCAAGCGACATTGGCAAGAGGGACCGTGTCATCCTTTTTGTCATGCCATTGGGATCAGTGCGATGGAATGCCTTTGGGGAAATTTTTTAGGAGAAAGCGAAAAGTTACACGCCTTGCGTGCATGGGCTCTTCAATATCGAGAGCAAGTTTTTCAAGAAGTACTCGAAGATCAAAAAGTTTCTTCTCAAGAACTAGAAAAGAAATCAAAAGAATGCGCTGCTCTTTTTGTGCAAGAGCGGCGTGCTCGCCAGCGGCTCTTTCCTGATGTGGCACCCTTACTGCAAGAGCTTTCGCAACAGTATCATCTCGGTCTCTTGACGAATGGGGCACCTGATTTACAGCGGGAAAAACTAGCGCCTTCTGGTCTCGAGAAGTTTTTTTCAGTGGTAATTATTTCTGGAGAGCATGGCATTGGAAAGCCGAAGCCAGTCATTTTTGAAAAAATGCTAGAGCAACTTGGAGTCACGGCTTCTGAGGTCATCATGATTGGCAACAGCCTTGAGCGCGATATTGCTGGAGCACGTGCGGCCGGAATTCGTTCTGTCTGGATCGACCTTGGGGACGCCAAAGAAAAGAGCGACGTTCAACCTGATTTTAGAATTACGGAGTTGTCGGAATTACTGCCGATCTTGAGAGAAGAACGAAATTAACTAACAAGGATGAAAGGGATGACAAAGGATAAAAACAAAAAAAATTTATTTTGAAAAGAAGGCTGCTCCCAAACGCTATAACCACATACCTTTGATGTTCAAAAATTCTTCATTCCTTTCATTCTTATGAATAAAATTCTTTGATCTTTTTCCATTCTTGTGAATTTCTTTCTCAAAAGCTCATTCCAGCTTGACCCTGAGAGCTGTTTCACTCTTCAATGAACGTTTTGATAAAACAATCCGCATGACCCTTATTTCCCCAAATTCATTTAAAAAAATCGCTCTCGTTGCCTGGGGTATTGTTTTTCTATTCTCCACCTCCCTAAGCTCCCAAGTCCCTTCAGGAGCGCCTGCAGCTCCCCTTATTAAGGAGATTGATGTTCAGTTTGTCGGCTTTAGTAGTATGAGTCGTGAACGCGTTTTAGATAACTTGGCCACAAAAGTGGATCAGCCATTTAATGATCATTTGGTAGAGGAAGATGTCAAAGCACTCTACGCTACGGGAGAGGTTTCTAATGCAAGAATTTTTGCAGAACCTATCGAGGGAGGATTAAAGGTAACGGTTCTTCTTCAAGGTCGGCCCAAAATTGAAGAGGTTCTCATTGAAGGAGCCTCGGCAATTCCTGCATCCAAAATTCGAAAAGAAATCTCTACAAAACCAGGAGATGCCTTTAGCGAAGAGCATCTCGCAGATGATCGTCAAAAGATTTTAAAACTCTACGAAGACCGTAATTATACCGATGTTCAGGTGGAGGCCACATCCTCTGAAATGGGAAGTAAGCGCATGCGCGTTATCTTTCGAATCAACGAAGGGCCAAAACTCATCGTTAAGGAAATTCGATTCGTGGGCAATTATTCAATACAGCCCAAAGATCTCATGAAGGTCATGAAAACGAAAACGGCCAATATTCTTTCCTTTTTAACAAAGAACGGCCGGCTTCTTCCAAATGACATCGAGGAGGATCAAGAATTGATTCGAACACTCTATCAAAATCGTGGTTTTGCTGATGCCAAAGTTACTGATGTTCAAAGCACCCCTAATGAAAAAAACGGACTCACCTTAACCATCACTGTTAAGGAGGGACCTCAATATCGGGTTCGTCGGCTTAAGATAGAGGGAATGAATATCGCTCCTGCATCGATATTAGAGAACGAGATGAAGATGAAATCTGGTTCTCTCTATACCCCCGAGGGGATGGGAGCCGATTTAAAAAAAATACGTGAATTTTATGGTTCACGAGGATACGTGGATATGGTGATTCAACCCCAAATCACTCCGGTTACTGAAACTCAAATTGACCTCATTTATCATTTGGAGGAAGGAATGCAGTCCTATCTCAATTTAGTAACGATTCAAGGAAACACACGTACTAAAGACAAGGTCATTCGTCGTGAAATGGTCATACAACCAGGAGGGATCTACAACACCACTGCTGTTGATTTGAGTAAAACTCGATTGATGAATCTGAATTATTTTTCCAAGGTCGATTGTGTCCCCGAAGACACCTTGATCCCAGGCCGTAAAGATCTCAAAGTGATTGTTGAAGAAAAGAAAACCGGAGCACTCCATTTTGGTGCTGGCTTTAATACGATCGATAGCTTGATTGGGTTTGCTGAATTAGAACAATCCAACTTTGATCTTTTGAATTGGCCGAATTTTACTGGCGGAGGAGAGCGTTTTAGGACACGTGTTCAATATGGTATCCAGCGTAAAGATTTTACAGCATCACTAACGGAGCCCTGGTTTTTGGGTTATAAAGTTTCCGTTGGTGGGGAAGTATATTATCATGAGGCTTCCTTTTTAAGTCCTGTCTACAATCAATCAAATTGGGGAGGAGCGCTTCAAGTACGTAAAGAAATTGTACCGTGCTTAGCAGGAAGTTTGGAATACCGCCCAGAACAAATATCTATTTTTAATGTTCAAAGCAACTCGGTTCCAGCTAATAGCCCGATTCAAAGTGATGCCAACAATAGTCCCTATTTTAAGAGTGCTATCCTGGCTTCCTTAAACTGGGATACGCGCGATAATCTCTTCCTTCCACGCAAAGGACATCAAGTCGACTTCACATTCTTTGGGGCTGGGGGAGGTCTGGGAGGTAATGTTCAAGATTACGGAATCACCTTGGAGGGAAAAAAATATTTCTCACTTCCATGGGATATGATTTTTCTAACCAAAGGTTCAATAGCTGCTGTAAACTCCTGGAGCGGTGGTTCCAAAGGTGTTGGAACACCTCCGATTTTTGATGAGCTCTACCTTGGTGGTGCTAATAACCTTCGTGGTTTCTTTTTCCGACAAGTGAGTCCTGTCGATGGAAATAATAATCCTATTGGTGGTAACTCCTCTGCCTATATGACTGGAGAATTAACTATCCCTATTATTACACGAGTACGTGCTGCTATCTTTAGTGACTGGGGACTAGTTAATGCTGGTTCCTATGATTACTCCACCGTGGATGCCTGTGGTGACATAGGTATTGGTGTTCGTTTAGAACTGCCCATTGGTCCAGTGAATATCGATTGGGGTTATCCCGTAAAATATCAATCATACAACAAGAGTAATGGTCAGTTTAATTTTACCGTAGGCTATCAGTTTTAATCTTGCGTGCAATACGGGGCGCTACTTCAATTGAAATATCCGGGTTAGCTTCCCAGCCTCCTCATCACGATGGGTAGGAAATATTTTGTTTAAATTGTGCTTCCATTGAGAAGCATATTTCTTATCATTCATTCTCCCTCATGAAAATATCGTTTCCCCTATGTGCTACTGCTCTTCTTTGGATCAGTAGCCCGCACCTCCTCTCACAAGCATCCCAAGCCTCACAAGGGGATCCCTCTCAAAAAGAGGTCATCACTTCCTATGAGTATCAGGCCTTCCTTAATGCAGCCTCTCTTCATGAAGAGCTAGCCCAGATATTTTATACTGATCTACTACGGAAGCCGGGAAGTCAG
>WBXG01000059.1 GCA_008932965.1 Verrucomicrobiota bacterium | reverse complement strand
GTTGGTCTCGAATTGTGATTTGGACAGTATGAAACATACAGCCCGGCATCCCAATCCTTCGCCCGCCTTGCACTAATAAGCTTTGCACGGCGCCTCATGACGATTCAGTATGAAATATCCGGGTTAAAGCTTATGAGCCAAGAGAAAAATGTGTCTTAAAAAAAGATTTTTGTGTTCATGAGTTGTTTTTATCTTTAGGGTCATCCACTTTCTCTTTGCTCGGATGGCGAAATTGGCAGACGCGCTAGACTTAGGATCTAGTGGAGCGATCCATGGGGGTTCGAGTCCCCCTCCGAGCACACCTTCTTTATATCATTTTTTCTGAGCTGCTTGAATTTTTTTACAAAGAGCTGGTTTCTGTTTCAACTCGCGCGTTAATACATCAATAGCTACCAGTGTTGCTGGGCTAATATGATGTTCCATTCCCTCAATATCTTGATCCCTTACTTCAGCAGGAATACCAAGGAGGGTTAAAAAGTCCGTCAAGAGTTGATGTCTTTCAACAATACGACGGGCTACAGCTGTTCCCTCATCTGTTAAAATGAGACCACGATACTTCTCATAATGGATGAGCCCCTCGCTATCGAGGCGTCGCAGCATATTGGTAACACTCGGTTGTGAAATATTGAGGCTTGCTGCAATATCGACAACTCGAGCATACCCTTTTTTAGTCATGAGCTCTAGGATCCTTTCGAGATAGTCCTCTACTGCTGAGGAAGAGCTTGATAATGCATTCATAAAAGGCCGAAGTATCTCTGTACCCTGTTCAAAGGAAAAGAACTTTTTTCTTTGATCTGCGCTTACGAATTGACTCATAAATAATTAAACCGTAGCGAGAGCGGTGGATTCCGAAATTAAGACCAGTTAAGAGCAATAGTTAAGCTATAAAAAGGTGGTAAAGGGTAGTAAAAATAAACAACCCAACCATCAACATGAAAGCTAAACGAAAAAGACACGACAACAACTTTAAAGCACGAGTAGCACTTGAGGCACTCAAAAAAATTAGAAGCATTCAAGAAATAGCTCAAGAGTTTAAAGTGCATCCAGCACAGGTTTCTAAGTTGAAAAAGAAGTTTGAGGAGGACCTTTCTATTTTTTGAAGAAGGAAAGAAAAAAAGGTTAAAATGACCTAGCCCGCATATTTCATACCGATTCTGCTGCAGCTTGCGAACACCTGATGAATACTGCGTCAGTCTTGAATTGCTCCTCGGGCAGTATGAAACATACAGCCCCCGTCGCAACCCATCACCTTCGTTGACTCGCTCGCTCCCGCTCGTTTCGCCCTTTTAGGGCTGCCCCCTTAAAGCCAGGTCAGTCTCCACCGCGTTCTCCCTCGGACTCCCCCGACCGCCGGTGGTGTCTGCATCAGGATTCGTGGCGCCTCGCAACGAACCAGTATGAAATATGGGTGCTAGAGAAAGAGCGCGATAAGTAGCATTCAAAGAATGGACAACTAACGATCGAAGTTGATTTTCTTAAAAAAAATCAAAGCAGCTAGGCCTTTAGTAAGTGAGCGTGCTGAATTGATAGAGAAAAAGATTGACGACTAACTCAATAGTAGTATTAGGTATTTTTTTTCATACAAAAAACATTCTACTTTATCGAACTTATTTTTAGCGAGCTAGTGGTTTGAAAATGGGGTCCACCGTAAAGCATACTTTTGATCCAAGAGTTAAAAAATATATATAGCACAGCTGAAGTTTTTTTAAAATCTTAATTAAATTAATGTTTCGATCTCTTTCTTCCTCTCTTTTTTCTCCAAGAAAGTTGTATTCAAAAGCTCTAATTGATTCTGTGTTAATTCTGGAGCCTGGAAAAATACCAACAACTTTTTTTTATGTGCTTCCTAGAATTCCCGAGCAATTACGGTGGAAGACGCATATTTACAATAGCCTATTAAAACCCCCTCATTCTCTCCGATTCACTCCGGGAACATGGGTGATCATTGTAAGGCATGCATCTCGTTTATGGCTGAAAATGCTACAATCCAATTCGGAGAATTTAACAAAGGTTACCTCTATTTATGATGATGATATTCCTGCAGTATTACATGCATGTGAACTGCCTTTTTTTTATCGTCTTAGGACATGGTGGCGCTACACAATGACACGTTCTCTTCTTAGTAAAGTTGTGAGTGAAATTGCACTTTCTACTCAAGAATTAGTCAATCGATATCCTAATACTCCCACATTGATTTGGGAACCACTCTATCATCATTGGACTCCCCCCTCTCTTTTATCATCTAAAATAAAAAAAATACAAAAAACTCACTATAAAAAACTTACCTTCAATTGGCCCTGCTCTCAATCTAGCAATGACACATGTCTTGCTCCCGTTTCATCAGCCTTCTCCTCCTCCACCAGTAATAGGCATGATCGATCAAAGCTCGTTTATTTTTATCATGCCACTATTACTCATCGTCATGAAATAAAATGGCTTCATCCCATTGTGAAGGAGGTGCAAAAAATATTACCTGATGCATGGTTTGAGCTCCTAGGCGATGACTCCATGAGAAAATTGTTTTATAGAATACCGCGTGTTCGTGTGCTTCCTGCAATGAATTGGACTGACTATCATTATTATTTAGGAGGGTTAAAGTATTCTCTAGGCCTAGCTCCTCTTATCGATACCCACTTTAATAAAGCCCGATCTCATACAAAGCTTTATCAAATCACATCTGCAAGAGCGGCTGGTATTTTTTCTGATTTGACTCCATATTCAACAAAAATTGTTCATGGAGAGACTGGTATTCTTTGCAAAAATGAACCTGATCTTTGGGTTAAAGCTATTGTGGATCTACTAGAAAATAACCAGCAGAGAGAATTACTCCATTGCAACGCGTATTCCTCCATGATGAGAAAAAAAGAAAATGATTTACCGGTCATAACTGTAGGTGAATAGTTGTTGAGTGTGATCAAGAAGCAATCGAGTTGCAACCGATTCAACTTCTACTTTTCTTTACTATTTTCAAACAGTGTTATAATTTCCTAGCAATAAAGCAGGATGAAAAATAAGTTTACACCTCCTTTTTCTGTAAAAATCTTAGATGAAGCATTCCCCAAAAAAAATATTCCTCTTCCTGCAAGGACCTCCATGTTGTTTTTTTTCTAGAGTTGCAGGTGGTTTAAAAAAACATGGGCACCATTGCTATAAAATTCACTTTTGTGCCGGAGATTGGTTTTCCTGGAGAGAACCTAATGGTATTTCTTTTCGTGGAACGCTAAAGGAGTGGAAAGACTATATTGAACAATTTATAATCAATAAAAAGGTAACAACTATTGTCTTGAATGGAGACAAAAAACCTTATCACCGCATTGCCATTCAGATTGCACAAAAACATTCAATCTCTGTTGTCGTTACGGATTATGGATATTTGCGACCTGGATATTTAGTTTTAGAAAAAAACGGTACTGGTAAAGACTCCTTAATTTCAAAAGAAAAAGAGATGCTGGATGAGATAGCATCATCATTACCTAATCTGAATCAAAGAGAACCTATTAATAAAAATGAATTTCAAAAAATTTTTTTAATCGCATTAAGCAATATTCTTACTTCACTCTTTTCCTCTTTTTATCCTAATTATTGCAAACCTATTGATGGGAATATTTTTGTTATTGGGATCGGTTTTATTGTTCAATTTTTCAAAAAAAAATTATTTTCTATAAAAACACACCAACTTGTAGAATGTTTGGCAAGAGAGGCTGGAGATTCCCCCTATTTTCTCTTTCCGCTACAACTGGATATGGACTTCCAAATTAGAAACTCTTTAAAATACAAGAATCAGGCAGTCACGCTTAAAGAAATCATAACCTCTTTCAGCCAATATGCACCACCTCATACACGACTTGTAATTAAATTACATCCTATGGATCCAGGTCTGAAGCCATGGGAAAAATTGATTAAGAGGCTCGCTCGGATACATCATATTTCAAAGAGAGTCTTTTTTTTATATGAGGGTTCTTTAGATATGTTGCTTTCACAATGTTGTGGAGTTGTGACAATCAATAGCAGTGTAGGGCTCAAAGCAATCGAATATGGTAAACCAGTTAAGCTTCTTGACCAAGCAATATATGACATTAAGGGATTGATTTTTTCTGGCACTCTTGACAGATTCTGGAGGCTAGGAGAAGAGGTGGATCAAACCTTTTGTAATGATTTTATTAAAGTTATTACCCAGACACTTCAGATTCGTGGTGACTATTTTAGCAAAGATGGGTCTGCATTAGCTGTTGAGCAGGCAGTAAAGCGCCTGAATCTAGACAAATTAAATCAGCCTCTTGAATAATTGCTTATGATCTTAAGATCTCTACAAATGATATTGTTAGTTCTAATGAAGTCAAAGCCCTCGCCTTTCTTTGTAATTATACTATTATTGGGTGCTTTTTTAGCAGGGTGCACTTTTATGCCAAGTAGTGGTCCCTCACTCTCACGAGTAAAAAGCTCTGCGAGTGAAAAAAATCCCAAAAGTTCCTATACGCTCATTTCTCTTAATAAAAAGGTATTGGAGATTATTTGTAGTACTAACAGTAGCAGTATGCTCTCCAAAAGCGAACAACGCCTTGACCTTTGCTCCAGAAGTACGGTCATGCAAAAACTCTTTCGTCTGAATCCCCCAGAGCTTTTAGGCGCAAAGGTGAATAATGATGCAGTCATGGGTGGGGATATTCTGGAAATAACTATTTTCGACTCTGGGGGAAATCTCTTTGCAACCCCTATAATGCCTAATGGCCTTGCTCAAACCGGATCCATTCCGCATACACTTCCTCCACAAATTATCGATCACTCTGGTGAAATCATGGTTCCCTATGCAGGACGTATCATGGCGCGGGGTAAAATGCTTTCTCAAATTCAAGAAGAAATTGAAACGAAGCTTAAAACTAAAATTATAGATCCTCAAGTTGTAGTAACAATGAGTAGTCGTAAGGGAGGTGATACTGTAGCAGTCTTGGGAGATGTCAAAACTCCCTCCCTCGTATCACTATCATTTGGAGGAACGCGTCTCTTAGATGCCATTGCTCAGGCAGGAGGAAGTCTTGGAAAGGAATACGAAACAATGATTACTTTGAATCGTGGCTCGACATCTTATTTTAGTAGACTTTCAGCGATCTTTAATAATCCTGCAAAAAACATTCCGCTTCAATTTGGGGATACTCTCGTTGTTAGAGTACGAACAGAGCGTTTTTTAAGCTTTGGTGTTAATGGAAGATTAAGCTCAGTTCCCTTTAATTGTGATCACCTCACCCTAGATGAAGCTTTAGCAATGGTTGGAGGTCCTGACTATAATGCCGCTAACCCCTCCGCAATTCTTATTTACCGACTGGAGCCACGCTCTCTTATTTCTGAAATGGGATTCCTCCCTCCGCAAGGTGACTCAGCAGTAGTTCCAGTAATCTATCGACTCGATTTAACTCAAGCTGATGGATTTTTTATGGCCCGTAATTTTAAGATGAGAGACCATGATGTTATTTATACTACAGATGCGGGCAGCATGGGAGTTCTCAAATTCCTTCATCTCCTAGGCGGTATGTTTACTCCTCTCACACAAGTCGGTGGAGCTGCAGCGGCTACTGCTGGCGCGGCTGCTATCGCCCTTTAGAAGACTTTTTATGGAAAAATTGACGATTTCTGCTGATCCATCTACCCCAAGTGCTTCATCTACAGAAAAAACTTCTGATGAAATAGCACATAATAGGTTACAGAGTCATTCATCCAGTATTAAGGAATTATTTCATCAATCTTATCAAAAAGTAGTTTCATATTTTATTGAAACAGTGTTCACTACGCTCTCTTCTTTTTTCATTGCAACTGCTAATAAATTTTCAAAAAAACCCAGTGCAAGCTCCCCTGATTTTTCTCTTGTTCATGCAGAGAAAACGATCACACCGGCAGCTTTTTTTTCCGAAAATTTCAAGTCCGTAAGAGAAGAAAATATTCCCCAAAAAAAATTCCCTTGGTCTGCACTGATCATGATCGGAATGCCAACGCTCTTATCGGTCCTCTACTTTGGATTCATCGCTAGCGATCAATATGAAACAACCACTGACTACATCATCAAGTCGCAAAGCCCCTCCTATGAAGGAGCGAGCCCCCTCTCCCTAATTGGACTCAACGGCGGTGATACTGCAGCAGCGCATGACAATTCGATGCTCCAGGCTTATGTTGGTAGCCAGCAAATCCTTCATGACCTTTCTGCCGATCTCAATCTAAGAAAAATATTTGCCTCTAGCGAAATCGATTGGTTTTCTCGTCTTAAATCATACCCCGACCTTTTCAAACGCCTCTCAGGCCAAAAAACAAGACGCACTTCTCTTCACGATATTTCTGATGAAGAGCTTCTGCGCTATTGGCACAAAATGGTAAGGATCGTTCCTGGTAATGCTCCAGGAACCTCAACTTTAGAAGTGAAAGCCTTTACACCAGAGGATGCTAAACTCATTGCGGATCACGTTTTGATCCTTGGCGAACAGCTTGTCAATAGGGTTTCAGCAAGGACGGTCAAAGATGCCTTGCGATTTGCACTCAAGGAGGTGGATGATGCACACGAACGAGCTATTCGTGCCTTTGATCAATTACAGGAACTGCAAGTAAAAGTGCAACAAGTTGATCCTGTAGGATACGCCAAAGTACGCAGCGAAATCCAAGCCAAAATTGAAAGTGAACTCTCTGCCATTCAAGCCCAGACAGAGCTCTTACGCAAAAATCTACCTGAGGATGCCCCTGGTATTCAATTAGCAAAAAATCAGGTTATCTCACTTCAATCTCAGTTACTTAAAGAAAAATTTAAATCGACTGCCGCAGATCAAGGAGCCTCTGCTACCGAAGTCTTAAACGAATTTGCAAAACGTCAGCTCGAAAGTGAATTTGCCGCAAAAGATTACCTCGCCGCGCTCTCTGCACTCGAAACAGCTCGCGTAAATGCGAATCGTCAGAGCCGTTATTTAGAGGCTTTTGATCTTCCCGAGCTCCCTGACAAGCCCTCTTACCCACGTCGCTGGTATGATATTTTAAGCGTCCTGGCGCTGAGTTCTCTTTGTTGGGCAGTTTGGAGTTTGTTTATCGCTGGGGTAAGAGAACATCAACACTAAGAGTATTGAATATACTCTAACCCGAGTAGATGTCCTTTGAGCATCCCTATCTCCAAAAAGTCATTCCTGGAGGAGTTGTTCCTGATGGCCTTTCCATCAACATATATGGAGGAATGTTGGCGCTCTGGCATTCTCGACCTGATGTACAAAGAAAATTTCCGCTGCACCGAGGAAAGGTCAGCGACTATTGGCGGTGGGTAGCATGGTGCGCCACAAAAGGAGTAGAAGAATCCAAACTACTCCAAGAAATTTCAGCATGGGAAGAAGAACTATCAATGCCCCTAGCTCTTCCAGAACTTAGCTCTAGTGATTCTTGGAATCATGGATTTTCGCTCAAAATGTTTCTCCACGGAATAGCTGACCACGGTTATTGCTTTGCTCCTATTTTAAAAAATCAACGTGTACGTCACTGTGTTGCACGCTCCTACTGGCGAGGAGGACGGCATCGTGGCAAGCACACTGTCGTTCCGCCATGGCAGCTTCGCGTTTTAAAAAAAGAATTTGAAACATTAGAGAACTTCCTCAGGACCCTACAGGTCAATGCATGGGAAGGCCATCAACCTCAAGAAATGCTCCTTAAAAAATGGAAACTTGAGGATGTCGCACAAGTTTTCTCTGATAAGCACTATTCTTTCTCTCCAGCACCTCGCTCCATTACTCTTCCCGAGAAAATCAACATACTTCAAGAGCCTTTTCATTCAAGGCTTCCTAGGCAGTTGCTTTCTTTTTTGCACACTGGTGCCGCTTGGATTCGGGCAAAACCAAATGAAAAAGAACTCGCAAGCGTTACTGAAAAAATCGTTAGCTCCTACCAAAAAAAATCTTTGGATACTCCTAAAAAGCCCACCTACCCCAAAGATCCTTTTGGAATCAACATCTTCGGCTATGCCCGTGGAGAATTAGGCATCGGTGAGGATTTGCGACAGATGGCCCTCGCCTTTAAATCTCAGGAGATTCCTTTTTGTATCATTGATATTCCGTTAGGGAAAAAGTTTTCTCAAGAAGATGATTCCATGGATCCGTGGATTACAGATCAGCCACGCTATGGCATTAATCTTTTTTGTATGAATGGAGTGGAAATGGTCAAATTTTTAATGAAAGAGGGCCTAGGCTGTTTGGAAAATCGAACCACTATTGGGCTATGGCCTTGGGAACTTCCTCTCTGGCCTCAGAGTTGTCACTATGCTTTTGCCTGTGTGGATACAATCTGGGCGATTAGCTCGTACACAGCCAACGCCTATGTGCGGGCCCCTTGCCCAGTGATCTCCATCACGCCACCTGTTTCTACTGAAAAAATGGGACCTCAAAAACGAGGTGATTTTAGATTGCCAGAGAAAGCATTTCTCTATCTGTTTTGTTTTGATCTCCATTCTCGACTTGCTCGTAAAAATCCGTGGGGAGTTATTCAATCCTTTCAAAAAGCTTTTCCACACCAAGGAGCCGACAACGTAGGCCTCGTCTTAAAAATAAGCCATGCTCATTCATGGCGCTGGCCATGGCCATTGATTCGCTTGAGTGCAAAATGTGATTCACGCATCCATCTTCTAGAAAAAAATATGCGCCGTGATGAGCTGCTTGCGCTCTACCAAGCCTGTGACTGCTACGTCTCACTCCACCGTGCGGAAGGCTTTGGACGAACCATTGCTGAGGCACTCTTACTCGGACTTCAAGTGATTACAACTGGATTTTCTGGCAACCTCGACTTCTGTCAAGAACCCCGTGTCGCACTTGTAAAATACAAGCCTAAGCAGCTGAAACCTCGAGATTACTTTTGGGGAGAAGGAGAATATTGGGCCGATCCCTCCATAGAAGATGCATCACGACTTCTCCAAGAAATTCGCTCTTCTCCTAGAAGCACTTTTACTCCGATAATTGACTTGAGCCCTCAAAGCTTAGGCCGCTATTATGCTAAACTACTTCGAGAAATATGGAATAGCACCTTATGAATATTGCTTGTGATCCAACTTTTTTTCCTCAAAAAAATACGTGTTCTCTCTGGGACTCTTTTAAAATCCAGTGTCGTGTCGTCTGGGCCCTTATCTTACGTGAAATTATCACTCGTTTCGGTCGTCACAATATCGGCTTTGCCTGGATGTTTGCCGAGCCGATGATGTTGACAGCAGGAGTCACCATTCTTTGGAATCTCATTGGGGGGCACCACCATGGTTCTATTTCTATTACTGCTTTTGCACTGACAGGATATTCTTGTGTTCTTTTATGGCGCAATATGCCTGCACTGACTGAGTGTGCTGTTAAAATGAACCTTCCTCTTCTCTATCATCGTAATGTACGAGTACTAGATTTTTTCTTAGCACGCCTTTTACTACAAGCAGCAGGAGCAACAATGTCTTTTATTATCTTAGGCATTTTTTTTACGTGGATAGGACTCATCCATCCTCCTGAAGATCTCTTAAAGGTACTCCTAGGATGGGTGATGAGTATCTTTTTTGGCATGTCCCTTGCTATCTATATTGGAGCTTTAGCAACTCAATATCATATTGTGGAGAAAATCTGGCACCCTTTTTCTTATATTAGTTTTGCCTTCTCAGGGTCCGCATTTTTAGTAGATTCTTTGCCCTCTTCCGCACAGAAATTGATAAGCTGGGTCCCTATTGTTCATGGATCAGAATGTATCCGCGATGGCTTTTTTGGAAGTCAGTTCAAAGCTCATTACAGCCTCTCCTATATGGCAATTACCTCTTTAATATTACTTTTCTTAGGACTTCTAGAATTAAAAAAAGCAACTCGTTTACTAGAGCATTAAAAGCTGTAATGATTTCCTCCTCATGCTCGAGCTTAAAAATATTGTCAAACGCTACCCATTCTTAAAAAGAGAACGGGTGGTGCTTGATCATGTTTCCCTTCGCGTAGAAAAGGGAGAAAAACTGGGCATTTTAGGATGTAATGGAGCTGGCAAATCAACGCTTATCCGTATTATTAGTGGCGCTACTCCACCCGATTCAGGAATTATCAACCGACACATGAGTGTCTCTTGGCCATTGGCCTTTGGCGGAGCTTTTCAAGGGCAACTGAGCGGAATCGATAATATGTACTTTATTTGCCGTACCTACAACAAGAGCGTCCGGGATAAGATTGCCTTCGTAGAGGAGTTTTCAGAACTTGGGCCCTATTTACGTGAACCAGTTGCTAGCTATTCCAGTGGAATGCAGGCGCGGCTGAGTTTTGCCATTTCGATGATTGTAGAATTCGATTGCTACCTAATCGATGAGGTCATGGCAGCAGGCGACCAACGTTTTCATCAAAAATGCCATGAAGAACTTTTTGGCAAAAGAGGAGACCGCGCTATGGTTATTGTCTCACATCATGAGCATTTCATACGACATCATTGCCATAAAGCCGCAGTCCTAGTCGAAGGAAGACTCTATCATTTTGACACCATTGATGAAGGGTATGCTTTTTATCTGAAACAACTCAAAGGTCCTGAGCACTCCTAAAAGTAACAGATCATTCTCGACTCATGCATCCAACAAACGACTCATCCAAGACGAAAGTTCTTTTAGAGCTACGTCCAGCCACAGAAGGTTTTGCAGGCATCCCACAAGAGACACGTCTCCTTTTTTCCAATTTAAGTAAGATTCCTTCAGTCCATCTTGAAGGACTGCTACAAGGCCCCACTCACAAAGTAGCCAAAGGAATGAAACAATCAGGTATTGGAGGGTTTTGGGCGCGCCTGTTAAAACCAGCAGCACGTTATGCCAAATATTCTAATG
>WBXG01000058.1 GCA_008932965.1 Verrucomicrobiota bacterium | reverse complement strand
TTTTGATGCAGGGCTGTATGTGTACATACTGCCCAAATCAAAATGTGAGTCTAACGCAGCATCCATCTGACTTCCCGGCTTCCGTAGTAGATTAGCATGAAATATTTGGGTTAAGCAGCCCTGAAAGGTTTCAAACAAGCAGGAGCGAGCGAGTCAACGCAGAAACGTATTTTGAAGTAATGCTGTATGAGTCCCTACTGCCCGAGGAAGACTTCAAGCTTGTGCGCAGCATCCACCCTTGCTTACCGGCTTCTGCAGCAGATCAGTATGAAATATCTGGTTAGTACCAATTTAGTTTTTTCTTATCCACTCGATCAATCCCTCGAGGCCACCATGCGGATAGCCGGTATTCCTTTTGATGATCTTACCATTGGGATCAAGCAGAATGAGTGTAGGAAAACCCTCAACTCCATATTCAGTTTGCAAATCTGCATTCTGTTTTTTAAGAACGTCGCTTTGTTCTTTTGCCTGAGGAAAGTCAACTTCTACTAATATAAGATTTTTCTTGGCAAATTCTTGAAAGGAGCCTTGAGAAAAAATATCTTTCTGAATTTTTTTGCACCAAAAACACCAATCACTTCCCGTAAAATCAAGGAGTATATTTTTCTTTTCTGTATGAGCCTGTTGCAGAGCTTTTGCATAGTCGGTCATCCATCCATTATCCGCATGAAGTGCTGTATTCATAGCGCTCCAGGAGAGGAGAAACAAAAGTAATAAAACAAGAGATCGAATTTTCATAATGCTTTTCTTAAAAGATAAAAACAGATTAATACAGATATTTCATACTAATCGTAATGATAAGGCAGCGAAGACTGATGAAGTAAGACAGGCAAGTGTTTGAATGCAGGGCCGGAGGAATCCCTACCGAATCACTATTCGAAACCATCGTGGTAACAATGATCTTTGAACAAGTAGTGATAGATTTAGTGTGAAATGTCCGGGTTAGTACAGTCTATTTTTTTAGAGGAAATAACTTTGGCTTTTGCTGCTTTTATTTTTGGTGTTTTTTTTGCAGTGCGAACTCGTTTGTATACGGAAATAAATTGAATCACAAAAAATATGACTCCTATGAGAAAAGCCATCCAAATTGCCGTTGAGGTGCTTACCAAGTGAAATCCAGGAATCAATTTCCATAAGATCAAAATCACAAATGTATTCACTAATAGATTCAATAAAACAATCTTTTGCAAATAAGGTCGTAAGCCAGGAGCTATAGAAAAGCAATAAAGTGCACTACTAGCCATGCCAAAAATAAGCGCTACTTCTGCTAACGACCAATAGCTATCATAGGTGCAGTCGTGACAGGAGCCCCCAACCATCAACATACACAAAAATCCAATAACAGTGCGTTTCAAAAAAAAATACATAAAAAAATCTTACTGCAATTTTATGCCCATAGCCTAGCCCGGATTTTCATACTGAATCGTCATGAGGCGTCGTGCAAAGCTTATTAGTAGAAGGTAGGCGAAGGATTGGGATGCCGGGCTGTATGTTTCATACTGCCCAAATCACAATTCGAGACCAACGCAGTAATGATGAGCTTTCCACAAACCGTAATAGATTTAGTATGAAATATGGGGGTTAGAGGAAGGGAAGTCTCTGGCAGTCTTCCCCGCGGCCTCCCGAACGCCGTTGGTGCCCCATCAGGCTTCGCAGCCTCCTCGTCACGATTAGTATGAAATATCCGGGTTAAGATTGAAGCAACCTCTCAATAGATATTGATGTTCTTTCTACAGAGCCTTGATCGGCTTGTAGAAGTCTATTCGCTCTTAGAACCATACTCTGAGCTTTTTCTGGATGAAGAATGAAGTCCTCTATAGTAGCTGCAATCTCTTTTCCAGTGTTAACACGTATGATTCCCTCAGCATGGATAAGATGTGAAGTTAATGGCTCAAAGTTTCCCATGTATGGACCGACTAAAACTGGACGACCAAGCATGATAGGTTCTACTAAATTTTGTCCTCCACGGGCTTTTCCCATTCCAAGACTTTTACCAATAAAAACAATAGTTGCTAAAGTATACCACGATTTAAGTTCACCAGTTGTATCTAAAAGCAAGGCATCGGTAGGGAGTAGTGACATGGAGGAACGAAGAGATAATGAAATTTCATATTTTTGAAAAAGAGCTGCTAATTCATGACGCCGTTCCGCATGCCGAGGAACAATAACTAATCGCAACCTAGGGAATTTTAATCGCAGGGAGATCCAAGCTTGTAATACTTCCTCCTCCTCAACTATATCGGCAGTACTTCCCGCAAGAAAAAGAGGATCCTGATCACTCCATCTTAGTTCTGAGAAAATTCTTTCTAGATCTGGAGGACCTGCCACAGAGGGTTTTCCCTCTTGATCAAATTTCATATTACCGGTCACGGAGAAACTAGGTCTATTAATTGTGAGACGATGCCAGCGCTCTTGATCCCTTAGCGAGGGCACGCAGATCAAATCTAAAAGATTAAAAAGAGGAGCAACTATCTTAGAAAATCTGTTGAATCTCTCTTCAGAACGAGGAGAAAGACGAGCAGAGATAATAGCTGTCGGTATACCTCTTTTTTTGCACTGCCATAATCGTTGGGGCCAAAGATCTCCCTCCACCATAATGAGCGCTGCCGGTTGAAAGTGTTTTACAAAAGTGTTTGTTACAAAAAAGAAATCGAGTGGATTGGCAATCGGTTCTAACCAGGAACTCGCTTCCTGACGCGCTATCTCAAGACCAGTGGTTGTTGTAACAGAGAGGATAAAACGGACATCAGGATGACGATGATGAAAGTTTTTAATGAATTTAAGAGCAATAAAGATTTCACCAACGCTCACAGCATGAATCCAGAGACGCCCATGACCGAGTCGCTCCACAGTATCTCGATCAAAGATACCAAACCGTTGAAAAAAAGAATGGTGATATCCACCACGTCGGAGCATTCGAGGAAGATAACTAGGCAAAACCAGAATGAAAAAAAACGGAAAAAGGAGATTGTATAAAAACTGAGTGATGTTCATTTCTTCGAAGTTACTCCTTCATTCTTTTTCATGATTAAAATACGAGTCGCTCCATAGGTGCGATCAATTAAAATCTCTAGCCCACAAATTCCTGGAAGAGATTGCTTGTGTTCGCATTCTAAGATAAAAAGAGCCTCTGGGGCCATGGCACCGATTAGAAATGGAGATTCTAATAATGAGGCAGCAAGATTATTTCCCTGGTCATCAGCGTAAGGAGGATCTGCAAAAATAAGATCAAAAACAAAAGCTCCTGAAATACGTTTGAGATAGGCAAGTGAGTCCATGTGTTCCACCTGAGCCTTCAATCGCGTAGTGGTAAGGTTATTTTTAATAGCTTCAATAGACCGCGTATTATTGTCCACCAAAGTCGCATCAGCTGCTCCACGACTTAGAGCCTCAATGCCCATGGCACCAGTTCCAGAACAAAGATCAAGAACAGAAGCATAGGGAACCCGCTCCCCTAGAATCGAAAAAATAGCTGCTCGAACTCGATCCATAGTAGGACGGAGAAAAGATGTTGGCTTTTTGAGAAGAATACCTTTGGCTGATCCAGCAATAACGCGCATAGAGAGGAGCCTAAAGTCTACTCGCTTTAGATCATAGAAAAATTTACTGAAGCTTTATTGAAGAATTAAGCAGCTGTTGTAAAGCTCCTCCAAGATTATTTGGAATTTGAGGAACTAAGATTTTTTCTAAAAAATTACTTTTTAGATGAGCAAAGGAACCAAAGATTTTAAAAGGAATGTTGCAATTCCCCTGCTGGCTCACCAGAGAGAGAAGGTCTTGAGGGAGCAGACTTTTCATATAGGTAGCATATTTTCCGCTCAGTATTAACTCCGCATCTAAAGCTACTTCTCCTTGAAATGAAATAGTTCCGTGGGTGGTAAGGAGCATATTATTTGATTGAAGTCGTGCTGAATCAAGATGAAGAGAATTCAAGGAGAAGGTATAGCTAGTTTTTGCATCACGAAGTTTTAAAAGCTGCAGTTCTTCAATAGAAAAAAGACGGCTCAAAGCCCCCCCATAATCAGCTGTTTTAAACTCAGCATTAACTAACTGGAGCGTGCCTGATCCATGAAATGATTGAGGATTTCCAGCTATTCCTGAAAAGCAACTAGTTCCTTGAAGGAAACCAGAGTTCACTTTTTTTTGAAATGATGTTCCTGAAAGTAATTTTTGAAGGGAGGCATTGATCAGAGAGAAACTTCCTTCATAGCGATATAAATTCTCCTTGTTTTTTTCTATCAGGAAGGTTCCTTGAAGAGTTCCATCAAAAAATGATGCAATCAATGGATTAAGAGAAAAACTCCCACTTTTTTTAATTATCTCTATTGTGATTTTCTTAAAAACAGGGCGTTCATCTAAAAGAATTTGGTTGATTTGCAACTCCCCTACCCAAGTGTCATTATTTTTACAAACATTCACGATACTCCCTATCCCAAAATTAATCGATGATGCTTCCAACGAATAGCGATGCATGGAATCAACTAAAGTGATGCTTTTTACATGAAGTCCCGACCAAGGAAGGAAGTAAATCAAACCAACTTGAGGTTTCTTTCCAAGGGAGGCCTGGAGACGTTGCGCTAATTGTTCCTTGAGATTAGAAAAAATAAGATAGCTATTAACACCAACGATTAGAAAAAAAATTAAAGCAAGGAGCAGGAGAGAAAGAAAAACCACTCCCTTTTTGAAAATTTGTAGCATTCTGGAAATGTAACTTCTGGTTTCAATATGGGAAGCTTTTGTATGACATCATAAAAAAGGGGCTCCTTGCGTAGAAATTTCTATTCTCTAAAAGGAATGAAATATCCTGTTTTTTAATTATTGGAAGAGAGGGACCTTATACCGGCATTGTTAATTTCCTCTTTAATCAACATCCATTCCCTTTGAAAAATGGGATTGGCTAGAAATTGGCGAGCTAAAAATTGCCCATAGACTTCACCAGCGTAGACATCATCTGGATAGTGACGTCCCAAGATCACTCTATTCCAAGCCTTCGTACGTGCCTCTATTTCTATCTCTTTTCTTTTTTTGGGAAAAAGATCGGTTAACAAACCTGCCCAAACAAAAGCACGCGTGGAATGACCACTGGGATAAGAATAGCCACTAATTTTAGTTCCATTTTTTTTTGTTTCGCTCCAGGTCGTAGGATGGGAGCGATGAAATTCATTTTTTGCAATATGAATTGCCTTATCCGTATCACTTTTAACCTCTTTAAAAATCCCAGTGGAGTAAGGAAGCTGGTTTGCATTAAATGCCGGACTGATGATGGGACTGTAATCAAAAATACTATCCGAAGAGGCAATGAGAGCACGAAAAAGCTGCTTCTTAGTACGTGCAGCCATGGTGTCCTTTAAAAAATTGATATCTCTTGCCTCACCTTCGGGTGTTTTGGTAGCTGGTGATGGAATGATTTGATGAAAATTCCAAGAACTTGGATTTAAAAAATACATTTTTGAAGGTGTATTTGCCAAAAGCAAGGATGCCCCAAAAAAAGAGAGAAAAAAAAGAGTGCGTGAGATTATAGATTTCATGAAAGTCGAAATTGAGCATCAAGAAATTTCTGAAGTTCTTCAAAAGCTAGTACAAGCTGGGCTCGGTTTTCTAATGCATGGGGATTAGAGAAATTGTTCAATGGTTCAGCTATCACTTTTTCGTACTGCTGAGAAAGTCTTTTTTTGGGATTCAGTTTTCCAGAATAGTGAAGCAATCTTTGTATATTCACAACTTTGGAAATGGCCTCCTCAATCATTTCCAAAGCTTTTTCTACTGTTGTTTCTCCTGCAGCAAGACGTTTGAGTTGCTGACATTCAAAAAGCCGACAACGCTCGGGGCGCTGCTTATAAATGGAACAGCACTGGGCTTTAAATGAAGAACAAGGTTGATCAAAAAAATCATATTTTTTTTTGTGTTTAACATGCATCCCTAATGCCTTGAGCTCCTGAGGCGAATCAGAGGACTGGAGATGTACCGTATCAAACAAGACACCATTACAACAAAGGCCACAGGAACTGCAGAGCGAAGCACCCCCGGATACTTCATGCTCATCACCTGCGTAAGCCGGCAAGCCTGAGGAATGCTGCGTTAAGAAAGAGGGCATTGCTATTACTCTTGGAGCTTTTGATTTGCACTCATACGAAGAAGCTTGAGTCGTCTGGTCTTGCGTGTATTGGGAGCTTTCTTTTTTTTCTCTCGGCCAACGCAATAGGGGCAACTCACATCTACCTTGTAATGAGGGTGTGCTTGATCTTCCTCTTTCAATGGCATCTGGCATTTAAAACAGATAAATGATTTTGTCTCTTGGAGATCTGGATCAAGACAGACTCTTTTATCAAAAACAAAACATTCCCCTTCATAATGAGCATCGCCACACTCTTTGAAATAATTAAGAATTCCTCCATCAAGTTGAAAAATATTTTTGAAACCCTCTCTCTCCATCAAGGGAGCTGCTTTTTCACAACGAATACCACCCGTACAAAAAGTAACTACCGTTGCTTCTTTCAACACTTCGGGGAATTTTTTAACAGCTTCTGGGAAATCACGAAAATGTTGAATCCCTGCCGGAAGGGCTCCCTGGAAGGTTCCCATGCGGACCTCATAATCATTACGAGTATCAAGAAGAACTACTGGCTTTTTGGCATCAAGCCACTCTTTTAATTTTTTGGGAGGAAGTTTTGGGGCAGGGTTAGAAGCAGGATCAATTCCCTCCACACCAAAAGAGATAATCTCTTTTTTAATTTTTATTAGCATGCGCCGAAATGGCTGAGTGGAACTTTCACTCTCCTTGACTTCCAGTGCAGAACATCCAGGAATTGAGCGTAACTCCGCGAGCAGTTGATCTGTGGCTGATCTACCTCCTGCTACAAAAAAATTAATCCCCTCTAACGAGAGTAAAATAGTCCCTTTCAAATCATGATTAGCACAGAGGGATTCTAAGTTTTCTTTTAATTCTGGAAGGTTTTTTAATGGTAGGAAATGGTAACCAGATAAATTAATGAAGGGTAACATGACGTGTTAATAAATTAATAGATTCTATTTCAGCTGTTTGGGGAAACATATCCAGCGGTGTCGATTCCTGTAGTTGATAATGAAGCGAAAGCCTTTTGCTATCACGGGCAAGTGTTCCTGGGTTGCAGGAAACATACACAATTTTCGCAGGAGGGAAATTTAAAATCGATTGAATGACTAGCTCTGAAAGCCCCTCAGAAGGGGGATCCAGGATCAAGGTAGTATCCAAAAGAGAAGCCTCTTGTAATTTTTTTGGAAGCATCTCTTCAACACTCCCTTCTTCAAATATTTCGTGAGAAGCTGCCTCTTGCCGAGCTAGAATAATCGATCCTTGAGATCGTTCTATTCCAATCACCTTGGAAAAGAGAGGAGCAAGAGCGTGGGAGAAAAAACCTGATCCACAATAGGCATCAATAAGCACCTCTCCACTACCTGCGTAACGTTTCATCTCTTGAAGTAAAATCTTAGCAACTTCATTATTTACTTGTCGGAAACCACCATAGCGTTCTTTTTCGCCAAGCAGGTAATCCCCATCTATAGGATGTTGAGATCTTAATTTATGAAGAGATTGATTCACTTCTTTTGATGCAATACAACAGCTCTGAATCTCAATCACTTCATTCCCCTTTTCCTTAAAAAATCCGAGGACTCCATTTCTAACATGTACCGTAATACGATTTCGATAATAGAATGGCTCTGGAGAAGGAATCATTGCCTTGACTGGCGGATTCTCAATTCCACCAAGGCGCTCGAAGGCATCATGCAGCTGCTTCTCTTTTATTTTCAGTTGATGAGAATAATCGATATGCTGATAGGCACAGCCTCCACACTTAAGAAAATAAGGACATGGCGGCTGTCGACGATGAGGAGATTGTTGTTCAATTGTTACAACAGTTGCTTCTAAAAAGCGTGACTTTTTGCGTGTAATGCGAGCACGCACCTCTTCCCCATCAATAACTCCTTTTGTAAAACAAGCCATTTCATTGATGCGACCAATTCCACTCCCTCCAAAAGCAACATCTACAACCCTCAAGGCCACTTCGTCACCAAGACTGATTTCAGAATGGTCGGATAATTTTTTGGAGTGAAGCGGCATGAGTAGGTTACCCTGCTTTTTTTATAGAATGTTTTTTGAAAATTTGTTCCGCCAAGGCATCGGCGGCAGTTGCTGTGGAAATACCATTTTTGTCGGCATAGTCAAAAATCATTTCGAGTTTTTTAGGGATTTTTCTTACTTGCTCTAAAATAAGCTCCTCGGAAAATAGAGAGCCTTGATTCGCTGCATACTCATGATAAACACGCATTAGACCAGCAGCATTAATTACATAATCAGGAGCATAGAGGATACCTCGATCGCTGAGCATGGGGCCATGGTGTGGCGCCTCTAAGGGATTATTAGCAGCACCTGCCACTATACTTACTTTAAGACGTTTGATCGTTTCATCATTAAGAATTCCACCTAAGGCACACGGTGCAAAAATATCAGCTTTGACATCGTAAATTTCATTAAAAGGTAGAGCTATGGCCCCAAATTCTTGGACAACAGCATCCACCTTATCATCGTCAATATCACAAACATAAAGTTTGACTCCCTCCTCATGGAGAAATTTACACAAATAATACCCTACATGTCCTAAACCTTGCACTGAGACAGTCAAACCCCGAAGACTCTCTTTTTGGAGACGGTGCTTCACAGCAGGAATGAAACCAAGAAAAACTCCATAGGCTGTTGTAGGTGAAGGATCGCCTGACCCTTTGTTATTTTGGAGAACCCCTGTGACATAGCGAGTCTCTTTACTCAAATGATTCATATCATCAACACAGGTCCCTACATCTTCAGCAACAATGTATCTACCTCCTAGGCTTTCAACTGCCCTTCCCATGCTTTCCATTAACTCAGGTGTTTTTTCTCGTTTGGGATCCCCAATAATCACTGATTTTCCACCACCGAGAGGAATATCGGCCAGTGCAGCCTTATAAGTCATTCCTTTAGAAAGACGAAGAACATCATACAAAGCCTCTTCATCATTATTGTAGTTCCACATACGACATCCACCCAGCGCCGGCCCAAGATTGGTATTGTGAATGGCAATAATGGCTTTAAGACCTGTTTTAGGACAACTGAAGAAAGAAACGTGTTCGTGGTTGTCAAATTCGTTATGATTAAAAAATTGCATGAGAATAGGTAAAAATAATAAAACTGCTGCAGGTTTATAAACATCGAACCTCTTCTGTTCAAGCACTTCTTGCAGCGAAGCCTAATATACCCCGATATTTCATACCAATCACCTGCGAAGGCCGGTAAGTCAAATGGATGCTGCGATGATCTTGAATTGTGATTGGGAGAGTATCACCTCTTATAGCCCAAGTAAAAAATGGGAGTCTAACACAGCATTCACTCTGGCTTCCCAGCTTTCGTAGGTGATGAGCATCAAAGATATGGCCTAAGTAACCCATAAAAATCGGGTCATTTTAATTTTTTTCTTGCTAATTCAGAGTTAGGATGTTAGGCCACATTGTGTCAATTTCATTATAAACCCCATATCTATTTTTTTTATGATTGTACCGCTTTGCATTCTTTTAGCAGCTGCACTTCCTGCTAATTTCAACAATCAAGATGCTCAGCCAACTCCAAGCACCTCTTCTTTCATGGCGCAAAAAGGGGAAGTTTTAAATAGGGCCACAGCGATCCTTCGATCAAAATTTGATGAAGAAGAAGAGGATCTTATGAATGAGCTCTTTGATCCTCGTTCTACAGCCATGCGCCCGATCACTCCTCAAAATACAATGCCTGCAATGCCACACACGGTAAAAGAATTAGAATTTGCCTCCAGCAGCATTCTTTTTATTGGTGGTCCCCGTGATCAATTAAGCAAACATGGCATCGATTTTTCTGCGACATATACCTCCATCGTTGCTGGGAACCCTGTAGGAGGCATTCACCCTCAAGGGTCCACTTACATTGATAACATTGCAATTACGAGCTTAATTGATACGGAGAAATTATTCGGCTGGCATGGAGGACATTTCATCATGAGTGTTGAACAACAAGATGGAGGAGATAGAAACAATCTTTCATCAAAAAATGTTGGTAACTTCTTTCTAGTTAACGGTTCTGTTGGAGGAACCACTATTAAATGGGTCAACCTTTACTACCAACAGCTTTTCTATCATGACCGTATCAATCTTAATATCGGACGTTTTGCTGCTATGGATGAATTTGATAACTCACCGGTGCTCTCTAACTATGTCGGCTCATTACAAGCTAATCCCACTAACTTGAGAACAACATGGAACCCAAATACGAGTTGGGCCAGTCGTCTGAAAATATTAATGACACATGATACCGAACTTCGATTTGGAATTTTCCAAATTACTAATGTTTCTATTAATGGCTTGAATTGGAATTTTTATCCGAATGATGCAGCCTCCTACTTTACCCAGTATGATTGGAATCCAGAGTTTGGAAAAGCCGGTAGCACCTGGATTTTTGGAAATAGAGAGAAAAAGAAATCCCTTACCTCTCAAGAGGAGGTATCCTCTGACAAGTCTTTTAAAGAGCCTGTGGATGTTTCCAAAATGAAACGATTTCCTGGCCATTACTTTGTTGGTGCCTATTACAGTGCTGAGGGAACGGCCCAGTATGCAAGTAATACATCGCTTGCAAACTCCTATGCCTTCTACTGGCATGGTGATCAGGTTATTTATCGTCCCAATCCCTTAACAGATGCTGGATTATTACTTTGGACGGAGTTCGGATACACCCCCAGTATAGAAAATACGATTATCACATTTCAAGCTAAAGGGGGTGCCATTTATACTGGACTTATACCGGGTAGAAAAAATGATTTTACTATATTTGGTATTGGTTACGGTGGTTTTAGCTCTAACTATATTTCCTTCGAGGAAACCAATAATAATCAATACCCTTCTTATGAAATGGTAAGTGAATTGGGCTATCGTATTAATTTCTCGCGTTTTTTCTATCTTCAACCCGATCTGCAATGGATTGTAAACCCTAATGGACTCGGCAGCATTCCTAATGCTCTGGTCATAGGATTACAAACAGGGATTATTTTTTAAAAAGGCAAGACCGAGGAACAATTCGAGACTGACGCAGTATCCATCAGGTGTTTGCAAGCTGCAGCAGAATCGGTATGAAATAGGCGGTTTAACCCAGATATTTCATACTGATCATGATGAGGAGGCCACGAAGGCTGATGGGGTAAGGCACGTGATGAAGTCTAACGAAGACTGTATCCTACTGCCCGAGGAAGACTTCGAGATTAACGCA